>JAKAJP010000008.1 GCA_021824915.1 bacterium | reverse complement strand
ATCTTATTATTAAAAGTCGTCCAATCTCCCGCACTTAAATATCCTGAAGTTGCGGAGGTGGAAGTCGGAATGGACAAAACATTTCCTGTCAAAATCAAAGGAAGAGAAGCCGACAAGGAAGTGGAAGCCACAGGAATAGGGAATGTAATCGCATTTTGTTTAGCGTTCCAAGTTCCAGCAGAAGCAATCCGCCCATCAGCTAAAGTCCCAGTCCAGCCGAGAGTCCAGCGATGATTGGAGGCGGAAGTAGTGGAAATTGTCAGGGTTACATTAGTGTCGTCCACTTTATCAAAAGTTTGGCTCGAAGCCGTTAATCCTTGTATCGAGGTTATCCCTCCTCCTGCTCCAGCGTCAGTGCCACAGGAAAGAGTATGGGTTGAGCTGGTATAGATAAGTTTTCCTGTAGTAGTATCACAATCGGGTAAAACAGAAAAAAGATAATTAGTTCCATTTCCAACAAGCAGAGCATTATTGGCTGGCGTTGTTGTTGTGGCAAGTCCTCCACTGCCGATAGCCAGCGGAGTGGAAAGAGTTAATGAATTCATAGTTGCCGCGCCTACAACATTCAAAGCGGAACTTGATGTTGCCGATGAACCGATAACGATATGCCCTAATGCGTCCACTATCGCCAAAGGAGTGCCAACGTTGTTTCTCCACTCGGTAAGATTACTTGATTGCGAGGTGGTTGCCTGTATCGCCAGCGTTGTTATTCTCGAACCTTCCGTCGAAGGGTCATGTCCTATATCGGGACTCATAATCAAAACTCCGGCATTTGTCGTTTTAGTGAATGGAGGAGGAGCGAAATTAGTATTGTAATTCTGCATCCCCCCTTGTAAAACAATCCCCCAATAGGAGTATAAAGTTTGGTCTTGGCCGTATCCATTCTGAAGCGCATTATGATTGTCTCCAAATTGAAATCTTGCATTTTCATTGGCAGATAAATTCGTGAATCCTAAAACTCTTGGGGTAGAAGTTGAAGAACCGTCAGTGCTTATTCCTAAATCTCCCGTTAAATTTAATCCTGTAAAAGTTGGCGAATTACCAGTTCCAAGCCCTATATTGGTTCTGGCAGTGGAAGTATTGTTTAAATCGTTTAAATTGTTAGCAATAAGCAAGGCACCGTTTAAATTTGAAAGCTTATTATTAAAAGTAGTCCAATCTCCCGCACTCAAATATCCTGAAGTCGCAGAAGTTGAAGTTGGGATAGATAAAACATTCCCTGATAAATTCAATGGGAAAGAAGCGGATAAAGACGTGGAAGCTACTGGTATCGGAAATGAAATAGCGTTTTGTTTATTGTTGAAAGTATTCCAGTCGGTTGAAGTCAAAAGACCAGTATTAGAACCTGATGCCGTGCCTATTCGCAAAGTGTGAGTGGAAACCGAAGATGTTAAATCAAACCCGCTTCCCGATGATGAGGTGGCGAAGAATTGAGAAGAAGCTACCAGTCCATTAAGAGAAGTTATAGCCGAAGTAAGATAGCCGGAGTTGTTATTCCATTGAGAGATAGAACTTGTGGCAAAGTTAGCGATGGTAAGACTGGTGGAAGTGCTGATATAATTATTGGAATTAGTCCAACCAATCGCCCCTGTGCTTGTGTTGTAGGTAATTGGATTAGAAGCGGATATGGATTGTAAAACCGAACCGATGGTCGTAGTCGCGTAGTTGGCGTTATTAGTCCATTGGCTTATATTTGGAGAGGTAAAGTTTGAAACAGTAAGTCCTGTTGAGGTTGTGATATATCCACTCGGATTACTCGCTAAATAAAAAGTTGAGGAATTAACTCCTTGCCAAGTGCCTATCCAGTTACCAAGAGTGTTAGCTACGTAAGTTGTGCTGGAAGCCAAGAAATCAGAAGGAGTTTTTAATTGCCACGTTCCAAGCCAGTTTCCTGTTGTTGTGGCTACATAAGTTGTAGTTGAAGCGAGAAAGTCAGATAAGGAACGGTAAGCCGCCGATCCAAGGCTGGACGACGTTGCGTATAATCCGTTATTAACCCATTGTGATATTGAAGTCGTAGCGAAAGACCAAGTGGATGAACCGTTAGTGGTAGAAACAAGGATTTGTCCAGGGGTTCCGAGAAGGTCAAAAACAGAACCAGTAAAAGAGTTTATGGTAGTAGTTGAACCAGAGCCGCCGGCGCCGCAAGTTGTAGTGGCAACCAAACCATTTGTGCCAATTTTTAAGCAAGGATTACCAACTGATTTTAAATCTGTGATAAGTAAATTTTGGACAATAGTAGAAGTAGGAGCGGCGGAAACGAACCCAGATAAAGAAATGCCGACTAAAATGCCGAAAATTATAAGCTTTTTATTTATTTTCATCTCAATACTTTTACTATTAAACTTTGACCTTGAGCGAGCGAAACAGAAGCATCAATCGCACTTGTAAAAACAATGTTTTTCCCTGATTCGTTGTAATCAACACTTTCCCTAAAAGCGCCGAATGGTGATGACGAACTATTAACACTGACGATTCCGTAATGTGTGCCGAGAAAAAATGTTTTTAATACTCCATTGAGCTGATCGGACAAATCTATTTTTACTATTTTTGTTTTCCCTGGGCCGAAAAATGTAGTTGTCGGACGTTCTGGGATTGCTTTGATTTTTTCTTCTAATCCTTTGATAGCAGTAATGTCCAACCTTTCTTCTCCTTTTAGTTCCTCTAACTTATCTCTAACTTGTTCGGGAGTATCAGGCGAGCCGTCTTTTCCGTCTTTGCCGTCAATCCCGGCCTCTCCTTTGTCGCCCTTCTCTCCTTTCTCGCCACGATCTCCCCTTTCGCCCTTCTCACCCCTTGGCCCTTGAACTCCCTGTAATCCATCGTCTCCCTTGTCTCCCTTCTCGCCTTGCGGGCCGGGGATTTCGGAATCCTTGCCCTTAATACTATCTAAAACCTTATTCAGGTCAGGAGCATTATCTTTCACCTCTTTAATTGTTTCAGTAAATTTCTGCTTTAGTTCTTCAATTTTATCTTCCAGCGCGGAAATCTCCTCAAGAATTAAAAGCTCCTTGTCTGTCCCGCCTCTTTCGGCTAAATCCAGTATTCTTTTTTCTTTAGTGGTTAGCATAATTATAAATTAAATCTATTATTAGTTGTTGTAGTTTTTCTATTATAATACCTTTCTGCTTCGGGGAATGCATTTTTGCCAAAAAATACTCCTCGCAAAAGATTTTCTGGCGATTGTTGGACTGAAAATAATTTTGTCTTTCCACTCTGCGACATAACTTTTTTATTCAAATAGGCATTCAACCCCTCAATAGATTTCTTTGCTTGCAGTCCTCCAAGGGGTGGCAAAAGAAAATATGCTGGTTTCTTTAATTCTGCACCCAAATTAGCCCTCCCTTTTAATAATTCTGGGACATTTGGAACGCCTGCCGATATTGGAAATCTGCCACCAGTAAAACCACCAACCAACGGCAAATTGCCCACCATATCTTGAAATTCATATCCACGATCCCCCTCTTCCAAACCACTCATAACTAAGGCAAAATGAATCGGATCAAACGTTGGTCTTCTGCCCACTACTTTCTCAAAAGCGGTGTTAAATAAATAGGAATACACAACGAATTGAGTAATGGAGCTTAATAATTTTGCCTTAGACCCGCCGCTTAATTTTGGCATATCTTTTGTTATGAATGAAAAAACATTATTTATTTCGGTTTGAAATTGGGTAACAAATCCAAGCCCCCGAACACTCATTAAATTGGGAAGTTGCCCTATTGATCTGTCTGCTAAAACTTTCCCCGCATAAGAATCAGCTAATTTCATTGCCTCTTTTTCCCCCATTCCCTTGACGAGATTTTCATAAAATTTTCCAGCCACTATTGAATGGGCCGTAAATCTATCTATTAAATTGAATAATGACCCCGCAATTTGCGAAATCTTTTGTCCCGTACTCGGCATTATAAATTCCTTTGGGAATCTTCTAATTAAAAAATCTGATTCCACTCCATTTACCTTAAAAAATGATTTTTGGAATGGAGAGGTTAAGGTATCTAATACCCCTCGTAACGCTGAAGATTTAGCGGTGGTAGCAAGCGATTGAGTAAATGGAATAAAATTTGTAAGTGCCGAACCAATGTTAGCGGCTATCATATTTGCGCCTGTTTTTCTTTTTAACCAATTCATTCCATCATAAAACTTTCTCCCCAAAAGTCCTTCAAAAGCCCTATCAAATTGTGCTTTTTTGCCAGATAAAAGATTCCCATATTCTCTTATATTAGCAACAAAATTGGGTAGAGTCACTTGCCCCACCTCGCCAGCTTCTCTAATATACTTTTCCAACGCCCTAACCCTTTGAACGCTATCAATATGAAATAATTGTTTTGAAATGGAACTCAAATAATTATCCATCCCCTTAATGGCAGATTCCGTATAAGCCCCGCCCAATCTTCTTAATTCGGCGGTTGTGAATGGTTTGCCGGGCTTAAAAAATTCCGTTAAACCAGAAATAGCAGTCGGCAGTTTATTTGTATCAAACAAAAATCCGAATTGATCTCCCAAGAAATTAAGTTCTTCAAAGTGTCTAAAATAATCTGCCCTTTTGGGGATAGGGGCATAATCAAATTCTCTCCTTGCGGCATTGATAGAATCTAATAGTTCGTCATATTTTGCTCGGAAGTATTGAGATGCCCTTTCTACATTCTCCCATTTTGGAGTAAGTTTTTTTAATTCTTCTAAAGTGATGTTCCCCTCCCCAAATCTTTGAATCAGGGCATCCTCTTTTGACCCAACTTTTATACCAAGAGTTTTTACAACATCTTTAGCTTCGCTTCTTACATTGTTAAGATATTTTATTCTTGCGGTTTCATTTTCTCTTATTGGACTGGTTAAAAATTCCTGTAACTTTGGAGCATCTTTACCCGCCACAGAATCTAAATTTCTTTCTAATGTCTCGCGTGATAAAGTGAGGGCTGATTTATCTTTCCACTGTGTAAAATCCAATTCTGGTGATGTTATCCCACCCCTAACCGTTGGGGGGATGATTTTAGCTCGCTCACTTGCTGTTTTAAGTTCCTCTTCGGAAAGTTTTAAATTTGGCAATTCCTCCTTTACTTCCTTTAGAGGTTGTGCTATGCTTTCTGTTAATGGAGTGGCTTCGCCAACAACTTTATTACCTTCTAATTGGGTTTTTAGTGCTTGCTCTTCCGGGCTTAATAGCTTGGTTTCTTTACCAGATATTTTTGGCAGGAAGTCGGTTTTAGTTTCTTTTGTAGCCTGATTGTAGATGTCGGTGAGTTGGGATTTAGATTTGATTTTGTCGATATTCCATATAAAGACAGATGATGGGTCAGTAATATCATCGTTTTCAAATATTTTCACTCCGTCAAATTTCAGTCGCTCTGCGGATTTTTTGATTGAAGGAACTTCGTCAAATAATATATAATCAACAAAATTGTCGGTTACATTATCTGCCTTTAGGGCATCGTTTATTCTTTTTAATTCTTCTGGTGTATTTTTAAGTTTTTTTGCGTTCTCTAATACTGCCCTCATTTCAGGAGTTCCGCTCTGTGCCAACCTTGCATCCGCTATGTTATATTTTAATGCTTTCGGGTTTTGCAAATCATAGTAAGTAGAAGAACCCTCTGTAGAAAAGTATGCCCCGCCTTTTTCTATACCCCCTTGTCTTACTGCGTTTGTCTGTCCCCTCACAAACTCCTCTGCACTCTTATATTTACGGGCTTCTTGTGCGAGGGATTCAAGTTCGGGGGGGATTGTAGATAATTTATTTTCAGATAATAATTGCTTAAATTTATTTTCGCCAACGTTATCAATATTAAATTTAGCTTTAGCAATCGCACCTTCTTTGCTCACACTATCAGCTAAATATCTGCCAGTTGACGCTTCGCTTACAACCCAACCGTCAGTGCCTTTGTGTATAAAAGTATCAACGCCATCAACTATTTTTACTGGCGTTCCTTTTATCTCCCTAATTCCTTCTTGTTTAATTATTTTATACGTCTTTTCCCCATCTGAAACTCTACCGATATTAAACTTCAGTGTGTCTAATAATTTATTAGTGGTTCGCAACTCCGTGCTTTTAGTAAAAAGTGGTGCATATGTATCTATGAAATTTTCGGCAATCCCCGCTTTTCTTAAAATTACTTTTGTGGCATCCTCGCTTGTTTCTTTCAATAATGTTTTAGCTAAATTCTTTTCAGACCCACCGAAAGGAGCTAAATCCAAAGCAGTCAAGCCCAAAACTCCAATGGGTGCTAAAACCTTGCTTGTGATTTCTGGTGTGCCTGACTGAACCAGTGTTTTTTCGGCTTCTTTGGTTCTTTCTCCTATGGATTTCACCGGTTCTTTACCTAAAAAGAATTGCTCGCCCTTGCCAGTCGGGAGCAATTCTTTTCCCCCCAATGCGGAAAGAGTTATAGACGCAGCCGCTCTCGCAAATGGTTCAACCAAAAAAGATTTGGCGATTTCTAAACCTTTTTGAGGGGTTGATTCTTTAGCAATTATCTCTTGAGATTTCTTTGTTTCTTCAACCCCACGCCTAAACCAGTCAAAAACATTGCCTACCACAGAATTTTCAGTTGTTTCAAATAAATCAAATCTTCCCATAATTATTTAACTTGTCCTTTTTGTAAAAGTTTTTGCCACCACGAAAGATTGTCGTTTTCAGGTTTCGGGAAAACAGACCATAAATATCTAACAAGAGAATCTTTAACAACATCAGGTGAATTACTTGAAGATATTTCTGCTTCAATCGCCATCGGATCATCGCCATTATCCTTACTCTTGTTTATGGTTTTTTTCATTGAATTTATTTTATTCCCATTATTTATAAAATAATTTTTATCATCATCAGAAAGAGTAGTAAAATCTTTAATTGGGATTCCCGCGGTTGCCGCTCCTTTATTTAATTGCGAGCCAGAAAATAATTTATTTTCCTTCCCCACCGCTCCCAAATCTTGTCTTGAAACTTCTTTGCCTCCCCTGAATCCGAATCTTATTTCTCTGCCCCCAACATTTCTTGTTTCATATTTTATATCCTCCATTAAGCCTGCCTGCGAGGCAATTTGCAAAGCTTTTTCTTTAGAGGGCTTTCCATTTACGTCTACCGCATTAACAATCGCATTTGAAGTAACGGCATCCACCGGCCCATTCTTGCTGGCCTCTAATAATACTTTCCATACATCTTGAGCATTTTCTTTCTCTAATTCTATCTGTGCTTTTTTGGCATCCAAAATGGCCTGCCGTTCATCGGCACGTTTTTTTTCTTGAAGTGTAGAGTCAGGAGATTCTTTTATTAAATTAAGATTGGCGGTTCCTGCTTTTATTTCTGCTTCAATCGGGGCGTATTTAAGATTTACAGCCCTGTCTGCGGCGTCTTGGGCTGTCGCTAAGTTCCCTTTCGCCATTTCTAATTGGGCATATAACTGCAAACTCTGAACCGAATTCAACCTCAACGCTTCAGCTCTTTGCCTTTGGTCTATTGCTGAAGTTACGCCAGTATTTGGCTGAGTAATTGCTTGAATGTTCGCCGCCTCTAATTGAGAAACCTTTAATTTAGCGGACAAATCATTTTGAATCTTTGTCAGTTCGGGGATATTATACGCAACATTCTGTTCTTGTTGGTAAACATCTTTTTGCGCATATTTATTATTAAGCTCTTGTAATCTATCAATTAAATTTTGCCGTTTTACTTCTTCGGGGGTTTTTGAATAATCAATAACCTTACCTGCGTCAGTCGTTGTTTTATCAACAGTTGGCGAAGTTCCCAGTCCAGCAGTAGGAAATGCCGGTATTTGAGGAGTTGGATGATAATCAAGGAAAGAATTCGGGGCTATTTTAGTTGAATTGATAGTTGTTTGGTCTGCCCCCAACATGTATCTTGGTGTTTGGATTTCTGATGGTTGCTGATAATTTTGTTCTGATAAAGCCCATTTTGTATATGGATTTTCTGGGATAGAAAATAAAGGAAGTCCAGATTGTGGGTCTTTTCTGTCTTTCATTCCTAAAATTCTTTGCCTATATGCTTCCTGTCCGGCATCTCCTAAAGCCGCAAATTCGCCCGGGAAAAAATCAATCTTGTTCCCGTATGCGTCTTTGGTTTGATACCAGTTTTTATTCGGATCGCGTGTGTCTATTATATTAGGCATATTACACTTTGATTAAATTAACTTTAATTGTTGTTGTCGCCGTAGCGTTGCCTGCTAATGTAACCGTTAGGGTCGTCCCAGAAACAGAAATATCGTCAATAATCTGGTCTAAATTCGTTTGCGGATACCAGCCCAAAATAATACTTCCGCTTGTGACTGTTGCCGTCCCAGACGGATTGCCAGCACTGATTGTTACCGTTGCCACTTCGTATTTTAATTCACTATCACCTACCGCATCCGCTCCTATCGCCGCCTGATCCACCACTCCCGCGCCAAACATCCCAGCCGAGTTAATATCTCCTGTCCCCAATACAACGGTAGAGCCAGATTTTATTTTCCCTCTAATATCCGCGCTACCTAATCCCGATTTCTTAAAAAGAATGAGACGGAGTTCGTCAATCTCTCCTTTTAATAAATTTATTTGGTTTAATAATTCTTCCATTTTAATAGATGTCTTTATCAATAATTTCGGCCTTGAATTTTATCCCTGTTATTTCCGCTCCGCCGGTAGATTCAACTCTAAACTGTATCTCTTTGAATTCCGGTAATGTGATTCCCGAACTTTCAATATTAACGGCAGAATGGCTTAAACTATTATCCGTTCCATGATTAAAAATGGTTGTCCAAGACGTTTCTTCATCTTTGCGATATTTCAAAACTACTTGTCCCGCGGTTGGAAGTGGGGCAAAATATACGGTTACGCCAAGAAGTTTCTTTTTAAGAGAACTGTCGGTAAGATTCAAAATTAACGATTCATAAATTGAGGTGAATGTATAATTTGAGGCATCGTCCGTTTTAGTAATAGAACCATCCGCCGAATGATTGATAAACCAATAATCTCCGGCCGCTCCGAAAGAATTTATTTTAAAATTAGATGTATCTATCGCTTCTTCTACACATTCCAAACTCAAAGTAAAGTTAGAATTTACATTTTTTCTGCCAAAACACCAAATGCCCAAATGGAAAGTTGACTCCGTTGATGTGCTTAACCCAAATGGAACAGAAGCCACCCAATACATTTTATTATTTTTAATAACCACATCTTGGATAAATCTACCCAAGGTAACTACTTGATTTGCAACAATTTCTTTAAATACCTGTGGCGATCCTCCTGTCCACATTCTTATAACCATAGACCCCTTTAAAAGACCGAGGGTTGAAGAAAGATATTTGTCCGATACCCC
>JAKAJP010000024.1 GCA_021824915.1 bacterium | reverse complement strand
TAAAAAGATTCCAGGATCCAATTACCGCAGACCCTGCGGGGATTGCGCTTGGGGATGCGTTACTGGTTTGATTGGCAACATTGTTATTTTGAACCGTTTGAATTTGAGATTCGGGAACGCCGTTAAAAGCGAAGTTTGTAATAAAATTCGGGGGGAGTTGAAGTTTGCGTGTGAGTAGAAAAATTAGAATTATCAGGCCAATGGTTAGCCCTACCGTTGCGTAGGTTTTGAAACCAAGTTTATGCTTTGGTCTTGTTACTTGGGCAGTAGTTGAGATGTCAGCAATTTTTTGTCCGAAAGGATTTTCATCTATTTTTCCATTTGAATGAGCCCAATCAAAGAAGCGCTTAATCGCCACTTCTTTTCTTTTTGTGGTTGAGGCGCTTCCACTTCGGCCAACCTCTTCCTTGTAGGCATTGATTATTTCTGGTGTGACTTTGGGTAGATTTGGCATATGTTGATTTAATTGGAGGAAAAATTCTGGTAATTTTTTTCCAGCCAGCTCATGAATTGCTTTATATCACTTGTATAGTTTTTGATAGTGTTGTGGGACACTTTTTGAGCCTTTAAATACGACTTAAACTCCTCAATTAGCGGGTGGTTTGCAATCTTGATTAGAGTAACCGCGCTAATATTTTCAACTCCGTCCATAAAGTCGGAATCAATAATCTGAGATTTGGTTAAAAATCTGGCCAGGTGCCTTAGAGTAGAGAGCCTACGGTTTATGGTTTTATCCGGAGTGGAGTTTTCGATTAAATATTTCTTGTATTCACTGATCAAGTTGGAACTTAGGAAGGGAATAAGCTCCGAAAGAGTTTCGATGTAAGAACCGAAAGATCTGACTTTTAGGATTGCCCAGCCAAGGAAATGTGAGACGTCAGATTTGTAGTTTTTAAGGCTTGTTGCGGAAACTCCAAGCGAAGACAAGTATTCTAGAAAATCCTTTTTTAAGTTATCCAAATTTAACTGGTTTTCCATGGTGTAATTTAAGGCTAAGTTATATTAATTATACTAATTAGACCATTATTAAAAGGATTTGCTAGCCTGTCAATAGCCTCTTCTGGATCAAAAATTGCTGGTGATAAAAATCATGTTTCACAAGTCTTGTAGTATAATTACCGCACTCTTTTTACGCGTAGTTTTTATAAGATGATACATTTTGATTTGTCCTGTAAGGATCAATTTTCATTATTTTTCATTAAAAATTTAGCCTCGAAATATTTTTTGCGGAAAAATGCGTTAATTATTTTATTGTTCAATTCTGCGGTTATTGGGCGTCGTTGAACTATATCAAACGCCAACAATTTTGAACCATTTTTTTTAGGCCCTTTTGAATATATAATTAGCGGATAACTAAATCGAGTGCTAGGAAAAAATGCGGGTGTTTTGGCCCTAAAAATTGGCAATTATTTCTTTTTTGAAGCTACTGCAAAAATTGTTGCTTTTTTTGCGGCGAAAGATACAATTTGAATATGACTTCCAAATACGATCATACCAGGGTTGAGAAAAAATGGCAAGAGAAGTGGGAGAAAAGTAAGCTATTTAATCCTAATCTAAAAGAGGCTGAAAACCCTTTTTACAATCTTTGGATGTTTCCTTATCCTTCAGCAGAAGGGCTTCATGCCGGTCATGCATTTGCCTCAACCGGTAGTGATGTTTTTGGCCGCTTTATGCGCATGCAGGGCAGGGATGTTTTCCAGCCTATTGGTTATGATTCTTTTGGTATTCATTCAGAAAACTACGCAATAAAGATAGGCGAGAATCCCCACGAGGTTGTTAAAAGGACGACCAAACACTACGAGGAACAGATGCGCTCGTTTGGTCATGGATATGACTGGCAGCATACGGTAACCACCTCAAGCTCGGATTATTACAAATGGACCCAGTGGTTATTTTTGAAGATGTGGGAAGCTGATCTGGCCTATAAAAAGAATGCCACCGTGAACTTCTGTCCTTCATGTAAGACGGTTTTAGCTGATGAGCAGGTAATGACGCCGGCCCAAGCCGGTAAAGAGCCTAAAAATGCATCAGGTGAGGTTGTCGAAAATGTAGGTGAACTTAAAGTTTGTGAGCGTTGCGGGACGATAGTTGAGAAGAAAGATCTTGACCAGTGGTTTTTCAAGATTACCAAGTATGCCGACAGGCTTTTATCTGGCTTGAAAAAAATTGATTGGAGCGAAAGAGTGGTTACGGCGCAAAGAAATTGGATCGGCAAAAGTGAGGGGATGCTTATTAAATTTGAGATTGACGGGGGTGGTGAAATTGAAGTTTTTACCACCAGGCCCGATACTTTGAATGCAGTTACATTTATAGTTACATCGGATGAAGCTTTATATAACGAAGAGAATCCTGAAAAAATCGGTGAGTTTACCGGTAAATATGCTCTTGACCCCTTGAGTGGTAAAAAGCTTCCTATCTGGAAAACAAACTATATTGCGCCGGGTTATGGAACTGGAAATGTTATGGGGGTGCCGGCTCATGATGAACGTGATATGGAGTTTGCTAAAAAGTATCATTTAGATATTGTCGAAAAAGAGCCAGACGAGAAGCTTTGGAAGCTTATAGAAGAAAAAGGTTGGGGTAAGAGGCACACAAACTATCACCTTCGGGATTGGCTGGTAAGTAGGCAGAGGTATTGGGGAGCCCCGATTCCTATGATTGATTGCCCGAAAGACGGTTGGGTAGCGGTTCCCGAAAAAGACTTGCCGGTTCTTCTTCCCGATATTAAAGATTATCAACCTGAGGGGACGGGGAAGGGGCCTTTGGCAAATCACAAAGAATTTTACGAGACCACTTGCCCTAAGTGTGGGGGCAAGGCGACCCGGGAGACTGACGTAATGGACACTTTTGTTGATTCTGCCTGGTACTTCCTTCGCTACCCCAGTGTCGGGGATGATAATCAGGCTTTTGATCCTGCTATAACCAAAAAATGGTTGCCGGTTAACCTTTATTTTGGGGGCGCCGAGCACTCAGTGTTGCATCTTATGTATGCCCGGTTTGTGACAATGGTGCTTCATGATTTGAAGTTAATCAACTTTGATGAACCGTTTCCCAAGTTTTTTGCCCACGGACTCATGATCAAAGATGGGGCCAAGATGAGTAAAAGTAGGGGAAACGTGGTCAATCCGGATGAATATGTGGCTAAGTTTGGCGCAGACGCCATGCGGATGTATCTGATGTTTATGGGTCCAATGGATGGCTACCCGGATTTTAGAGATACCGGAATTGAGGGAATGGAGAGGTTTATTAATCGCCTTTGGAATATTTTTAATAACAAGCCGGAATTAAAAGATAAATCGGTGGTATATAGTAAACTACATCAAACTATAAAAAAGGTTACTGATGATATATCTAATTTTAAGTACAACACAGCAATTGCTTCTATTATGGAGCTTGTAAATGTAATTCAGGAAGAGGGTATGGACGAGGCCGTCCTCAAAAATCTTTGCCTGATTCTTACTCCCTTTATTCCACATTTTGCGGAAGAGGTTTGGGTAGAGGTGTTGGGAGGAAAATTTTCGGTACATCGGGAATCTTGGCCGAAATATGATGCAAAACTAATCAAAGTGGATCAGGTTACGATTGTTATTCAGGTTAATGGTAGGGTGAGGGGTCAGATATTGGTTGGGTCGGGTGTTGCCAACCAAGAAAAGCAAATTATGGCTTTGGCGGAAAAAGACGGGAAAGTTTCCAAATGGTTGGAAGGCGGGAAAATCAGAAAGGTTATTTTTGTCCCCGGAAAACTTCTCAACTTTGTCGTTTAGTTGTGTTACAACTAATTAGTGCAAGGTTTCGATTTTTGGCAACTATTTTTTCGTTTCCGCTTTCCTCTATTAATACTTTTGAGCGGACTTGTCTTAATCCTTTTTGGGACCTTTGTTTATAAAAGCGGGATGTTTGGTGACCAGACAAAAATAGAGGTCTTGGAAAGCGTTACAGAAAGTCAGGAAAAAGAAATTACTGCCGAAGTAGCCGGGGCAGTTTTGAGACCCGGCGTTTATAAAATGCCGTTAGGGAGTCGGACGGAAGATTTACTTATTTTGTCGGGCGGATTTTCAGGGGATGCGGATAGAGTTTGGAGCGATAAATACTTAAATAGGGCGGCAAAATTAACTGACGGACAAAAACTTTATATCCCTTCTGTTAGCGATCACTCAAATACTTTGAGTGCTAAAACAAGTGATGGGGATCAAACTATATCATCCGGAATTCAATCCGATAGTAATGCGTTAGTAAACATCAATACCGCAAGCTTAAACCAATTAGACTCTCTTCCGGGAATAGGCCAAGTTTACGGCCAAAACATCATTGAACACAGACCTTACTCAAACATAGAAGAGTTGGTGTCAAAAGGGGCAATTAAACAAAGTTTGTTTGATAAGATTAAAAACCTCATAAGTGTTTACTAAATGTCCCGATATATTATCTGGCCGGTCTTGGTGTTGTTAATTTTTGTTAGATTTTTGTCGTTAAGGCCTACATTTAGAAATGGTGATAGGCTAAGAATTTCAACGACCATTTATACTGACCCATTAATATTTCCCGGGTCGCAATTTTTGAAAATTTCCGGACTGAAAATTTATTTGCCTAAGATCCCCGAAATTAGTTATGGGGATAAAGTTGTCATTGAGGGGGTAAATAAAAACGGAACTCTTCAAAATGTAAAAATTATTTCGGTTAAAAATGGATCGGCGATTTCGTTTTTCAGAAATAAGATAATCGGTTTTTATCAAAGAGTCTTGCCGCAACCGGAAAGCGGGCTTTTATCCGGTATTGTCTTGGGAGCCAAAGGACAAATCCCATCCGATTTTTACGATAAGACAAAAATAACCGGAGTTGCTCATGTTGTAGTTGCCAGTGGAACTAATGTAACTTTTGTCATTTCTTTTTTATCCGGCGTTGTGTTTTTATTTCTTTCTCGTAAAAAAGCGATACCTTTTGTGATATTTAGTATTATTTTATATCTATTTATTAGCGGGTTCGAACCTCCGTTAATTCGCGCAGCAATAATGTCGTCAATTCTCTTTTTGGGACAGGAGTTGGGAAAATTAATTTCTCCCTGGCGGATTTTGTTTTTGACGGCAGGCGCTATGCTTATATTTAGCCCCGAGTGGATAGGGGATGTCGGTTTTCAGCTTTCTTTTGCTTCTACGGCAGGTATAATGTTTTTTGGCAACAGGTTCAATAAGTTGCTTAAATTTATCCCGAACGTTTTTCGGCAGGATCTTTCAACTACACTGGGAGCTCAAATTGGGGTTGCGCCTTTTTTGTTTGTTACATTTGGACAATTCAACCCTTTTTCACCTTTAATAAACCTATTGGTTCTTTGGATGGTTCCTCTACTCATGATAATAGGTTCAATAGGAGGAATTGTCGGACTGGTGGTTCCGGGCCTCGGAAAGTTGTTTTTGTATTTAGGTTATCCCATGCTTTGGTGGTTTACCCATGTGGTTGAATTTTTCGGATGAAAATTTGGAAATATACTTTTATAGTACTTATCCTTGTAATCTCGCTTTTAATCTTGGCATTATCCCAACTTCCGGATTCCAAGTTTCACCTTATCGCTTGCAATGTGGGGGAGGGTGATGCAACCCTTATAATCTATAAGAACATTCATATTTTAGTTGATGGTGGGCCCGATAAGCGTGTTTTGGATTGTCTGGGTAAGTACATGCCGTTTTGGGATCGTACCATTGAGTTGGTTATTTTGACACACCCCGACCGCGACCACTTTACCGGCCTGATTGACGTCTTTCGTGGCTACAGGATTGTAAGCTTTATGTATAACCCACTGACTATTAGCAAACCAGATTATAAACTGCTAGAAAAGGAGGTGGGGAGTGCACGCCCCCACACCATCCACCCGTGTGTTGACCAAGGGTTGAGGTTGGATTTGATATATTTAGATACACTCAATCCAGCTGGTTGTGCAAATCGTGTGGGGAAACACCCGGAAAGCAAAACTGAAGTACCAGATTCGGAGACAAACGCGTATTCCATAGTGAGCTTGTTTAGCTTCGGAAAATTCCGAGCTTTATTGACGGGTGACATGACTCCGGAAGTTTCCGATCGCCTGGCGAAAGAAGATTCAATCGGACCACTAGACTATATCAAAATATCTCATCATGGAAGTAAGAATGGTATTACTCAAAATCTCCTCAACGTAGTTGATCCTAAGATTGCGGTAATTAGTGTGGGTAAAAATAATTACGGCCACCCAAGTGGAGAAGTGATACAAATGTTAAATACGCGAATGATAAAGACGCTAAGGACGGATGAAGGAGGAAACATAGAGGTAGTAGTTGATAAAAACGGACCGGTTTTTCTCTCGCGATAGAGATTTCTATCATTTCCTCTTAAAAAATACTAAAATCAGTTAATGATGAAAAGTGATCTTGAAAATATTTTGGGTTTTAAGGTTGAGGCGACGGAAAACCCGGATTTTGGCGATTATACTTCAAATGTAGCTATGACTGAGTATAGAAAGTTGGCCATAGCAACGGAATCGCATGTTCCTGGAGGAAAAAAACCAGGAATAATTTGGTCGAGCAAGCCAGGCAAACAATGGAATAATACAAAAGACTACGCGGAATATCTTATTACTGGGTTTAGAGAGAATAAGGAACTCAAAAAGTATATTGAAAAAATAGAGGTGGCTGGCTCTGGGTTTATTAACTTCTGGATTAAAAAAGATGTATTAGTTGATAATTTGATACAGATAAGTAAGCAAAAAGAAAAGTATGGATCTACCGACATTGGCAAGGGTAAAAGGGTGGTAATTGATTACTCTTCGCCAAACATTGCCAAACCATTTGGTATTGGTCACCTAAGGTCAACCATAATCGGGGCCGCCTTATACAATCTATATAAGGAACTAGGCTATGAAGTTGTCGGTGATAATCATTTGGGCGATTGGGGGACTCAGTTTGGCAAGCTTCTTTACATGATTGATCGGGAGAAGCTAACCGATTTCAATATCGAAAAACTTGAAGCGTTGTATGTTGAGTTCCATAAACTCGCTATGGAAGACGAGTCTCTTGAAGAGAAGGCCAGAAATTGGTTTAAGAAGCTTGAGGAGGGGGATACTGATGCCAAGAAAATCTGGAAAAAGTGTGTTGATGTCTCACTGACGGAGTTTGACCGGATTTATGACATGCTTGATGTAAAAATAGATTTTGCTTTCGGCGAAAGTTATTACGAGAGCGAAATGCAAGGCATGATGAGGGACACTGCTATTCAAAAGCATCTATCCGTGGGGGAAGATGGAGCCAAAATTGTTAATCTTGAGAAATTTGGAATAAAAACACCACTAATGTTTCTTAAGAGTGACGGTGCAACAACCTATGCAACTCGGGACTTGGCTACGCTCAAGTTTAGAGAGAGAAAATGGAATCCGGATATTATTATTTATGAGGTCGGAGCGGAGCAGACACTTCATTTTCAGCAGGTTTTTGCGGCTGCCAAGTTTTTAGGGATTGTCGGAAAGGATGTAACCCTGGTGCACACTGCCCACGGTCTTTATTTGGCTCCTGACGGCAAGAAATTTTCTACTCGGAAAGGAAAGACAATTAAACTTGAGGAGGTTTTGGAGGAAGCGATTAATAGAGCTAAAAAACTTGGAAATAGTGGCGAGAAGGTTGCGAGTGAGGTCGGAATTGGAGCCATTAAATACTACGATCTGATGCACGCCGTCACAAGTAATGTGGTTTTTGACTGGGAAAAGATGATGAATTTGGAAGGCAACTCCGGGCCATATCTTCAGTATACCGTTGCTAGAACAAACTCAGTTATCGCAAAATCTGAGCCTAATAGCGAAAGGTTTGAGGCCAGTGGTCTAAACGAAGGGGAACTTTTAATCTTAAGAGCCTTAATCAAGTTTAACGAGGTTTTAGTTGAAAGTGCGACTAAGTACTCACCCAACCTTCTTTGCAATTATCTCTACGATTTGGCTCAAAAGTTTAACGCGTACTACAATTCAAATCGTATAATTGGTTCGGATAACCAGAATTTTAGACTTGTTTTAACTTCTGGTGTGAGTCAAGTTCTGAAAAACGGCCTCAGGATCCTTGGAATCAAAACTCCGGAGAAGATGTAAGTTACCTTTCAACCAGGTTTTTGAGAAGATTTATAAGTTGATTTATTAAATCCTGAAGGTTGAGACTTGTTTGTGTTCCCAAGACCAAACCTGTCGGGGTGGGTGTGGCACTTCCGGTTGGTGTGGCTGTTGGTGTTTCGGTTGGTGTTCCGGTTGGCGTCTCACTTGGTGTCGCCGTAGGCGTTCCTGTTACAATTGGACTTGAAGTAGGTGTTTCTGTTGCAGTAGGTGTGGCGCTTCCTTCGTTTTCGTCTTCATGTTCGTGGATTTCGGCTTCGTCTGACTCATGGAGTTCTTCCTGACTCTTTCCATGACTATCATCACTGAGTTCAAAATTAACGGATCCATTTGTTTGAATACCTGAGTCTTCGTTGGCCTTGACTTTAGAAGCAAGAACCACTGATCCGGTTAAGAGAGAGAGGGCTGAAAGAATTGTTAGTGTTTTCTTCATGTTACCTAATATTACGAACAACAGACAAATTTGTTACAGCAGATTCAAGAATGCCTTGAGTCTGCGAAAGGATGAATTGAACCTCATGCTATCACTTCCCTTAGTGGCTTGCTGCCGATTATATCGGCAGAAGTGTTACAAAATCATCCCTTATTCGTATTAGTAGTTGTACAATGGTGCAATGGAAGCACTAGACCCGGAGATAACCAAAAGGGCCAAGAAGGGAGATAAAAATGCTTTTGCTGAAGTATATAAATTTTATCTTTCGCGAATTTATCGTTTTGCCTTTTACCTTGTTAACAATGAGGCTTTAGCAGAGGATCTGACTCAGGAAGCCTTCATAAAAACATGGAACTACTTGCCCAAGTTCGAGGAAAGTAAAGGAACGATACAATCCTTACTTTTTGCCATTGTCAGGAATTTGGTAATTGATTATCAAAGGAAGAAAAAAGAGGAAAAGATTTCGCAAGAAGCCGAAGGTTTTATAGCCAGTTCTGAGGATGTTGTTGAAGATTTTAGCAAGGCTGAGAGAATTGAAAATGTAAGAAAATCACTTTCTGTCTTGCCTGAAGATGATCGAGAAGTTATTATTTTGAGATATTTTGAAGATATGGGTTTTGCCGAAATTTCAAAAATAGTTGGAAAGGAGGAGGGGGCACTAAGAGTACGAGTCCATAGAGCCCTTAAACTGCTTAAAAATGCATTATCTAAATGATTTGAAGAAAGATTATCTGAAAGTTGAGCCACCGCTCAGGTTAAAGACTGACGGCTGGGAAAGTATTTTGTTCCGGATCAGTGAGAGTGAACCGGTAAGGCTAACGTGGTACAAAAGTTTTGCGTTTGTCTTCGCCTCAATCTTGATTTTTATCGGCGGGCTTTTTGGATTGTATTCAGTTGCCCGAGCCTCGGTACCCGGTGAGCCCCTTTATCCGGTGAAAAGATTTGCGGAAGGAGTTTTTGTTAAAGCAACTGGAAATAAGGAGGTTGTCACTCAAAACAGAGCCCAAGAGATCGTTGATCTGGTTAAGAAAAAGGAGACCGATACTCAAAAACTAAACGAGACCGTGACGGAATATGTAAAAGCTGTTTCGGAAATTAAAAAGGTTACAGATGTAAAAGGTGAACAGGCTGATGCCCAAAAAAACGCTGATTTTGAAAAGAATTTGGAATTGCAACATAAACAATTTGATGAGGTGTCTCATGATCGTCCGGAAGTCAGGAATGATATTCAGGACGCAATTCACGCTTCGGAGGTGAAATCTTCGGGAGACTAACTTTTTGCTTTTTCTAGCTTTTCAATGGCGCTGAAAGTGACATACAAACTTTCCGAAGGACAAAGCGAGCTTTAGAGATGCTTTTTTTCAAGAGTTTCTATCCTTTTGAGGATATCAAGCATCATTTCATCCTGTTTTTCGAGGTGAAGTAAAATTGATTCAATTTCTTTTTCGGCTTTGACATTCGTTTCGTAGTCATGCTGGGCCCGTAGTTCCGCATGGCGGCCTTGCAAGTTTTGGCCGACCATGATCAAGGGTAGAAAAATAAGTTGTAGGTAGCCGGACGATATATATTGAACAACGGGTAGAGTAGTTGGGAATATTAGTGGAACCGTGACCAAAACTGCGCAGGCGTAGAAAAAGCCCATCGTGCCCACCCTTTTGGTGATAAAAAGCGCAACTTTGTCAGACGTTGTCAGCCTCTGTCTATGAATTTCGTTTACATTTGTAATAGGAGCAAACTCTCGTCTAAGGTCCGCCAAAGTCCTGATCTTGTCCATGTTTTCAGTATACTATATACTTCTTCATATCAATCAAGGATGAATTATAAGCTTCACACACTTCAAAGCGGTTTACGCGTTTTAACTGCGCCACTAAGTGGCCTTGAATCGGTTGCCGTCACAGTTTGGGTTAAAACCGGCAGCCGTTTCGAAGAAAAAAGGGTTAACGGGATATCACATTTTTTGGAGCACATGGTTTTTAAGGGTAGTATTAAGCGCCCCACCGCACGCGCTATTTCAACTGCAGTTGACTCAATCGGGGGAGAATTTAATGCCGCGACCAGTAAGGATTGGACAAATTTTTACATTAAATCCGCCGCATCGAGTGTTGAAACCGCTATGGATGTTCTTGCCGACATGGTTTTTAATCCAATACTTGCTCCGGAAGAGATTGAGAGGGAAAAGGGGACAATTATTCAGGAACTTAATATGTATGAAGATACTCCGATAATGAAAATTCAGGACGTTTTTGAGGAACTTACTTTTTCAGGTAACTGCTTGGCTTGGGATGTCGGGGGGAAAGCTGAAAGTGTGAAGAGGATTAAAAAAGAGGATTTTGAGAAGTACCGGAATAAACATTATTTTCCCGAAAATATTTTAATTTCCGTCTCCGGAGGCATTACCGAGCAAAAAGCCTTGGAATTAGTTGAAAAATACTTCAAATTGAACTCATTCCACCCGAGGGGTGGAAGAAGCACAATTGATGCTTTTAAGGTAAGTCAGAGTGGGGCGCGGGTTAAAATTAAGAATAAAAAAGTTGAACAGGCGCATTTTATCCTGGGTTTTTTAAGTGATGGCCGGGGATACTCTGGCCGCTTTGCCCAAAGCGTGCTTTCAACTATTCTTGCCGGCCCGATGAGTTCGCGTCTTTTTATTGAAGTTAGAGAGCGTCGCGGGCTTGCCTATGCAGTAAAACCTTCGGGGGACAAATTTGACGAAGTTGGTTATTTTGGTGTTTATGCAGGAGTGGATTTGGAAAAATGCGAAGAAGCTATCAAAGTAATTTTAGACCAAATGTATGGCTTGTCGTCCGGGAAATATCCAA
>JAKAJP010000021.1 GCA_021824915.1 bacterium | reverse complement strand
CCGGTCCCACCCCACCCGGAACCGGAGTAATAAAACCGGCTTTTTTTGAAACCGCCTCAAACTCAATATCCCCCTTGGGAGAACCCACATCTATGACAATTGCCCCCACTTTGACCGTGCTTCCGTCTATTAAGCTTGGCTTGCCGGTACAACTTATCAAAACATCTGCCGCTTCTCTTTCGTGAGTTAGATTGTACCCAAGCCTTCTTAATTCTTTTACAAGTGGTGCACCGACCATCCCGGTTGCCCCAACTACGCAAGTAGATTTTGGTTCGATTCTCAATTCTTTTTCGGCTTCCTTAAGAATGTCGATTACGGCTTTTGAGGTCGGGTGCAAAAATTGACTATCAGCCCTTAAACCATCAACATCTTTTTCGGAAGAAATTGAGTTTATTATCTCAACTTTTGCGGCGTGCAAAGAATCTGGAAGCGGAAGTTGAACCATTATTCCTTGAACAGTCTCGTCACCATTAAGTGAATCGATCAAGTGTAATATTTCTGAAAGCTGTGTACCTTCGTTCAAATAATAAATATCGAGTTCGGCCCCAATTCTTTCCGCGGCTTTCTTTTTTAGTCCGACGTAAAGCTTACTGGCCGGATCGGCTCCGATCAAAATCGAGGCAAGGTGAGGAACTATGCCACGCGAGCGTAAATCAGCAACTTTTTGTTTTAGTCCCTCCTCCTTTCGTACCGCAAAGGTTCTCCCGTCAAAAATTATTGCCATATTGGACGATTATAACATTCGTAGAACGTTTCAAGCCTCGCTTACCAATTCTGATTGGCCAAGCTCCGCTTATACCAGCAAATCAGGGTGTAGGAAATTTTTTGCAGAGAGCCCTAACTTCGGAGGCAATACCGACTAAAAACTTGTCTTTCGCAATTTTTCGCCTGAAGCTTTTTATAAACTCTACCCTTTTTTCCTTTTCTTCCGGAAGTTTTTCATTTTTGACGTGGTCGATCACGGATAAAATCCAACCGGCGATTTGTTTAACTTCATTTTCTTTCATTCCCCTTGTAGTTATACCGGGGGTGCCGAGACGAATTCCACTTGGATAAAAAGGTGGCATCGAATCATTGGGTACAGAATTGCGATTTACGACAATCCCCGAAGCTTCAAGAGCCTCTGCTACTACATTCCCGGACAATTCCACCGGACGAAGATCGATAACTAACAAATGACATTCAGTTCCGCCTGTAACTAAAGTTAACCCGCCCTTTTTCAATTCCTCGGCCAAAACTTTTGCGTTTGTCACAATTTGCTTTCCATATCTCTTGAATTCAAAGGTTGAGGCCTCTATTAACGCCTGTGCAATGCCCGCAGTCGTATTGTCATGTGGACCACCTTGAAGCCCGGGAAAGACCGCACGGTCAATTTTAGATGCAACTTCAGGATCTTTTTTAATTCCGTTTTTAGTAACCATTATCATCGCTCCCCTTGGACCCCTTAAAGTTTTGTGGGTTGTCGTCATAACAATGTCGGCGAAAGGCACTGGGGACGTATAGCTCCCCGCCAAAATCATTCCGGCAACATGTGACACGTCCGCAACAAACCAAGCATTGACTGAATCCGCAATTTCGCGGAGTCGCGCCCACTGAAAAACTCTTGGATACGCAGTTGTGCCAATAATCATTAATTTGGGTTTCTCCTTCTTGGCCAAGCGTGCGACGTCGTCGTAATCAATAATCCCGTCGTCTTTAGTTCCGAACTGAACCGATTTATAAAACCTTCCCGAAAAAGTTATGTCCGGATGTCCATGAGTCAGGTGGCCCCCACTGGAAAGCTTCAAGCCCATTATTTTTGAACCAGGATCAACAAGGGCAAATAATATCGCCGCGTTTGCAGGTGAACCGGAGTACGGTTGAACATTCACAAATGGTACCCCAAACAATTTCTTGGCAAGTTCTTCCGTCAAGACTTCAACCTCATCCGCCACCTTGTTTCCCTGATAATATCGCTTGAACGGATAGCCTTCGGAGTATTTATTCATTAAAACCGAACCAACTGCCGCGCGTACTGCTTTCGAGGCATAATTTTCCGAAGGAATCATCATGAGCGTTTCTGCCTGCCTCTTTTCTTCTTTTTTAATCAGTTCATAAATTTTTGACATAACGTATGTTAGACTATTTTTCCAAGATTTTATAGGTAAAATCAATTCCCTCATCGGAATCATTCTCTAGACTAATTAATTTCTTAAATCCGGAATAATTAGGGAAAAATGTATCACAACCAAAATTCCCCTTAACTACCGTCATATAAATTTTCTTTGCAAACGGCAGAAATTGCTTAAATATTGTTTCGCCGCCAATTACAAAAACTTCTTTTTCACCATTTTCCTTTGCGTGACCCAGTGCAGACTCTATCGAAGTTGCGGCGAAAGTATTATTTCTCGCACTCTTAAAATTTTCATCGTGGGTGATAACAATATACTGCCCCGCAGGCATTGGTCTGCCACTTTTATCGTAATAACCTGCCATTGATTCATAGGAAGTTCTTCCCAAAATCACAAGGCGACCTTTGGTCATATCTCTCAAACGAATTAAATCTTTGCGGATGTGCCAGGGAATGCGATTATTTTTACCAATACCGCCCTTTTCATCCATCGCAACAATGATGCTTACCAACGGGGTCATCTTTTGAAATCTTTCGGTCTTTGCCCTTTTGCAAAATATCCGCCGGAAACCGTTAATTCCGCTTTTATGGGCGGGTGGGGATTGTAATTCTCTAAAGTTATATGTTCCGGTTTAAGGTCATCCAACTTTTTAACCTTAGGAGAAATCTTAACAACCGGAAATTTCCTAGGCTTTCTTTTGAGTTGTTCGCGTGCGGCGTCGAAATGATTTTCGTAAATATGTACATCGCCAAAAGTGTGAATAAACTCACCTACTTTATTGCCGGTGATTTTGGCAAAAATATGAGTCAAAAGCGCATAGCTTGCAATGTTAAACGGGACACCCAGAAAAATATCAGCACTTCTTTGATAAAGATGAAGACTTACCCTCCCATTTTTAACATTTAGTTGATACATATTGTGACAAATCGGAAATCTGGAAGCTTCTTCCGGTTTCGCCATACTATATAGATATTCGGGATCCCACGAAGTAACTATTAAATTATGGGCATCGGGATCATCCGTCATCTCCTTAATTGCCCACTTGACCTGATCGATCGCGCGGCCATGCCCCGGCCAGCGCCTCCACATTTCACCATAAATATGGGGAAGTTCACCATATTTTTTTGCATAGGCTTGGTTGTTCTTTATTTTTTCGATAAACTCTTCCTTCGTTATATCAGGAACTAATTTCTTGGAAATTTTTTCTTTATATAACTTGTAAGGATAGTCATCCCAAATATGGACATCATTATCAACCAAAAACTTGATGTTACTCATCCCCATCAAAAACCAATAAAGTTCGTACAAGACCCCCTTCCACCAAACTTTCTTTGTAGTTAAAAGTGGAAATCCTTTACTTAAATCAAATCGAAATTGTGCACCAAACTTACTATAAGTTTTAACTCCAGTGCCTTTATCTGTTTGTTCAATTCCGTGTTTAACAAGATATTCCATCAAATCGAGGTACTGATATTCTTCGTGTCTTTTAGCCATTTATCTATTATCTCCACTCCCGTGAAGTTTGTCTTCCTTTTTTCTTTTTGCCAGCTTTTCCAAATTATATTTGGCAATATCGGAGAGTTTTAAGCCAAGCTCCGTCGAAAGCTGGGCAATGTACCACATGACGTCCCCGATCTCTGCTTTCAACTCCTCACGTCTTTCATTTGTAATTTTTCCATGATCATCACGAATCATTTTCTTAACCTTGTTTGCAACTTCACCAGCTTCTCCCATCAAACCTATTGTCGGGTATGTAAAATTTTTTCCGATATTCGGATAAACCGCTGTTTTCTTTGCCTGTTTTTGATATCTATTAAAATCCATCATTTTTTAACACTAGATAAATTATCTTTATTAATCATGCTTTGTAAAGTTTTGTTCCCATGATTTCTATATGTCTTTTTCTGCCAAGGTTTTTCGACTGGCGTAGAGAGACGCTCAAAAGAGAAGGCGCAAATCTTGTCGCCGCAATAAACCACAACATCATTGTCGCTATTATTTCGTAATTCCAAAGCCGCCGTGCCACTCCAACCGGGGTCAAATCTGGCAGAGGTTTGATGAATCACAATTCCCAATCTTGCCAGACTGCTCTTGCCCTCAAGTCTTCCAATAATATCAGCGGGCAAAGTAAAATCCTCCAAAGTCTCCCCAATAAAAAATTGTCCGGGGCGGATTGTAAAAGGTTCGCCCGCTTTAAGAAGAATCTTTTCATACATATCCTCCGTCACACCGCGTCTTATATCAATAACAACATGTCGTCCCATTGTGGGCATAAGAACTCTATGACCCAAGTGAAAATCTATGGACACCTGATCTATATCTGCCTCCCAGTTTTTGGAGATATTCTTAATTTTTATTTTCCCCTGCTTTATGTATTCTTTTATGGCCCAATCAGGAAGAGTTCCATGAACACTCTCAAGAAGATATGAATTATCAAACATTGTCAAAAGACTTTTTACCAGTAGTGCCAGCTTTTGTCAATGGACTTCTCCAGCTTGCCCACTTGCAATCCGGATATCGAGAACAACCAAAGAAATGACGGCCTTTACCCGTCTTTTTGACTATCACATCTCCCTTTTTACACTCAGGGCACTTCATTCCGACCTTCTCCACATATCTTTCCGTGTGCTTACAATCAGGAAAACGCGAACAGGAAACAAACTTACCAAATCGTCCGGTTCTTATCACAAGCTCACCGATTTTACATTCGGGGCACTTTTTACCCAACTTCTCAACTTCAATCTTCACTCGCTTAGAGTTCTTTTCAACCACCTTCAATTTCTTTTCGAAAGGATTGTAAAAATCCTTAATAGTTTTTACCCAAGGCAAACTGCCATTGGCAACATCGTCAAGCTCGCCCTCCATCTTGGCCGTGAATTCGTAATCAAAAACGTCAGGAAAATGTTCAATCAAAAAATCATTAACGGCGACCCCAACCGGCGTAGGATAAAATCTACCTTCTTTCTTTTCTACATAATTTCTGATCTGAATTACGGAAATTATCGGTGCATAAGTTGAAGGTCTGCCTATCCCAAGCTTCTCTAAAGTTTTAATTAAGGATGCTTCATTAAATCTCGCCGGGGGTTGTGTGAATTTTTGAACCCCATCAACTTTAACAAATTTGAGCTCCTCATCCTTTTCAACTTTGGGTAAACTCAGGGCCCCATCCGGATCAAGTTTCAATGGCATCACCTTGCGCCAGCCATCAAACTTCATAATTTGTCCCGAGGCACGAAGAAGATAATTATTAGAACCTCTAGCCTCAACATCAATTACCGTTTCGTCAAAAATTGAGGCATCCATTTGGCAGGCAACAAATCTCCGCCAGATAAGTTCGTAAAGACGTCTTCCCTCACCCTCGTATCTGGAAGTCCCAGCCGAAGTTTTAGTTACATCCGTGGGACGGATCGCTTCATGGGCCTCTTGAGCAACTTTCGAACTTGTTTTATAAAATCTAGCAGCACTCGGCAAGTACTTTTCACCATACTCTTTTGAAATAAATTTCCTTGCCCGATCAACTGCCCCCAAGGCAAGGCTTAAAGAGTCAGTCCTGTGATAAGTAATTAAACCTTCTTCATAAAGAGATTGCGCAACCGACATTGTCTTTTTAGAAGTCCACCCCAAAACTCTAGCAGCGGCTTGTTGCATCGTGCTAGTTGTAAAGGGAGGATATGGATTTTTAACAACCTGCCGGTTTTTTACATCAAAAACTTTATAATTCGCCTTTTTGAGGTCAACTAATATCTCGTCTGCCCGAGTTTTATTTTTAACCTCCGCCACCTTATCGTCGATTTTTGTCAGTTGAACAGTAAAAACCCCTCCATTTTTTACGTCCACATAAATCTCCCAATATTCTTCCGCCTTAAACTTTTCAATCTCTCTTTCTTTTTCGGTGATTAAACGAACCGCAACGGTTTGTACTCTGCCGGCAGAAAGTCCCCTACGAACTTTTTTCCAAAGAAGCGGTGAGAGTTTATAACCGACAAGTCTATCTAAAACACGTCTCCCGACTTGGGCATCAACTAAATTTTTATCAATCTTTCTTGGATGAGAAATTGCGTCCGTAACTGCCTCTCTGGTAATTTCATGAAAGACAATTCTTTGAGAATTTTTACCTTTAGGTAAAATTCCTTCCACATGGAAAGATATCGCTTCACCTTCACGGTCGGGGTCCGTCGCCAGATAAATTTTGGAGGCCTTCTTGGCAACTTTTAACAAATTTTCTATTGTTTCTTTTCTTTTGGGAACTTCCACATAATCCGGCTTAAAATCATGCTCTATATCAATTCCCAGCTTGCTTTTTGGTAAATCCTTAATGTGCCCGGTTGTTGCCTCGACATCAAAATCTTTCCCCAAAAACCGTGACAGAGTGCGAGCTTTGGTTGGTGACTCGACAATTAGTAAATTCATATTTTCCGGTAAATTCCCCCTCCCAAATTTTTTACAAGACCTTTCATCTCTAAGATTATCAGTCTAGCAGAAACTTCAGACGTTTTACCACCCGTTATTCTAACAAGCTCGTCAAGATGCATTGGTTCAACCTCCAAAATTTCTACCAGTTTTGCTTCGCTGCGATCCGTCGGTATAATTTTTTCCACGGCCTCAATATCAACTTTAAATTGCATATTTAACTCCTCCAAAATATCTTTTACGTCTGTAACTAGTTTTGCACCGTTTTGAATCAAATAATTTGGTCCTTCTGACGCCGGAGAGGTTATAGGTCCGGGTATTGCAAAAACCGGCCTACCCTGATCTGCTGCAGCTTTAACTGTATAAAAAGTACCGCTTTTCATCCTTCCCTCAATAACCACCACCGCCTTGGCCATACCCGAGATAAGTCTATCGCGGACAGGGAAATCATAAGGATGTGGTTGATAACCCAACGGATACTCAGAAACTATAGCTCCCGAATTTTTTATAAACTCCAAAGCCAAAGCTTTATTAGAAATAGGTGAAATGGTATCAAGCCCTGAAGCCAAGACGCTTATGGTTCTTCCTCCCGCCTTAAGTGCTGATCTCTGTGCTTCCACATCCACACCAATAGCCAAACCGGAGATGATTGTAATTCCAAAACCTGTAAGTTCCTCGGCAAATTTTTTAGCAATCTCACGACCATACGCAGTCATCGAACGAGTCCCAACAATAGCAACGGCTCTTGTATCCGACCTCTTCAAATTTCCTCTAACATAAAGAACAATGGGGGCATCATCTATCAATTTAAGATTCTCTGGGTATTTCGGGTCGTCAATTAATAACACTTTTATTGAATGTCTTTTTAATCCGCTGACGTAATCATCAAAATCAAAACGGCTTCGATGTTCAATAAATTTGTCAACCAGGCTTGCCCCAATTCCAAGATTCAATAAATCCTTTCTGGTCGCTCTCCAAACACTACTTGCCGACTTAAAATAAGACACAAGAAGCCTAACCCTCTTCGGCCCAAATAAGGTGAATGTACTAAGGCTTATTAAATATTCTCTTTCGGTCATCAGGGATTAACGCGGCTAAAATAATAATCCATAATTTTTCTTGCAACGGGGCCGGCAACCTCGGAACCTTGCCCCCCTTTTTCAAAAACAACAGTCGCAATAATTTGGGGGTTCTCTATTGGAGCAAAAAGGGTAAACCACGCGTGTGGTTTACCGTCAGTCCCAACTTCCGCAGTTCCGGTTTTGCAAGCAACTTCCGTCCCGTTATGCTTTGCAGCAAAGTCAAAAAAAGTAAATGCCGTACCTCCGCTCTCGCAAGCCTCTTTCATTCCCTCGTGAACCAAATCCAAATTATCTTTTTTAATATTTAAATCCATACAGCTCGATCCTATTTTCTCGCTTATATACGGTTTACATAACTCATCAGTGGCAATGGCCCCAATTGCTTGATTAAGTGCTATTGGTGTTACAGCTATATCGCCCTGGCCAATTGAGTAGTTATATGTATTTCCCAAAAACCATTTTGTACCGGTTACCTTAAGTTTCCAATCCGGAGTCGGCACCAAACCAGGGGCTTCACCAGGCAAATCTATCCCTGTGGGCCGGTCTAACCCAAACTTACGCGCATACTCCGCGATTTTATCCGGTCCCAACATCTCTCCGATCGTATAAAAAAATGTATCTGTAGAACGGGCAATCGCCCGCGTCAATCCAATAGCTCCTTCGGTTCGTCCGTATTCGCTAAAAAACCAATTCGAATATGAAAAGTCACCATATAAAGTTTTGACAACCATAACCCCCGGATCCGTAAACAAATAATTCTTATCTATTACTCCTTCAGAGAGAGCACCTACTGAAACAATTGGTTTGAATACGCTCCCCGGATGAAAAAGGCCGTCTATAACTCTATCGAAAATCGGAAGATCGGGTTTATCAAGTGAGGCGGCAACTTTATCCGGATCAAAACTCGGACTGGAATAAAATGCCAGTACCTCCCCTTTGGTATCAGTCACAACCGCTGCCCCGCGAGCAGAACCCATATCCCGAGACACTTCTTTTTGAAGCCCGATGTCTATTGTCGTTTTCAAGTCAGTTCCCGAAACCGGAGGTTTAATAGCAAGTACGCGCTTTTTGACTCCGCGAGTGTCAACCTCGACCAATTCTTCACCCGGAGTACCTGTCAAAACGCAATTGTACTCTTGCTCAAGGCCCCCAACCCCAACCAAACCACCCGAGATCATCGGACCTTTTTCCGGGCAGTTTGGATCAATTTTTCCAATCTGATCAACCGTCGCTTCGGAAACATAACCCGATACATGTGCAAATTCAGAACCCAATATATAATTTCTTTTGAATACCGAGGCAATTTCATCTTCTTTTGCCGCACTTAGGTCGTCACTTAAATGAAACCCGCTATTGGGATCAAATATCACACGCTTTTTGGTTTCAATATTTCCAACCAAAACTTCACCGCCGCGAGCCAAGATGCGCCCCCGCGGCGCCGTAAGCGTTATTCTGCGAATTCTGTTTTCGTTAGCCATTTCCCTGTAATAGCTACCCTTTATTATCTGAAGTTCAAAACTTCTCCCTACTAAAACCAAAGAACCCAAAATAAGAATTCCTCTCAGAAACCACGAAAGCCAACTTTGAACTTTTACCGAGGCAAGTGTTTGCATAAAACTATTTTACTCTACAATCCTTTTGTAACCCGGATTCTTTTTAGAAGCATTGTATCTTCAAGACATTTTCCACAACCGCGAACAACGCATGTTAATGGGTCTTCGGCAACATATGCCGGCATTTTTGTTGCCTCGGAAATTAACTTATCTATGCCGGGAATAAGCGACCCGCCACCGGCGAGAGCTATCCCTTTCTCCATAACATCACTAACAAGTTCCGGCGGAGTTTCTTCCAGAGTATCAACAATATTAGCAATAACTTCCTGAACAACAGGAGACAAAGCCTCTTGTATTTCACCCCCAGTAAGCTTAATTGATTTTGGCAAGCCTGTTTCAAGATCACGTCCTCTTACAACTGCATATTTTCCATTTTTAGTTTGTCCGTTTTTTTCGATTCCAAAGGAAGCGATGCTTATCTTTACCGCTTCGGCAGTAGGAGCACCTAAAAGAAGTGAGTACTTCAGACGAACGTAGTTGATGATTGCTTCATCCATCTCATCTCCGGCCACTCTAACACTTCTTCCCAACACTATTCCACCCAGAGATATAACGGCAATTTCACTCGTTCCACCACCCATGTCAACTATAAAAATCCCATCCGGACCTTCAATAGGAAGCCCGGCTCCAATTGCAGCCGCCATCGGTTCTTCTATTAAATGAGCTTCCCGCGCGCCGGCATCAATCGCTGCATCAGCAACGGCACGGCGTTCGACTTCGGTAACTCCGGACGGAATTCCAATAACAACCCGCGGACGGGGAATCTTTGGTAAAGTTCCGCCCGATTCATGAACTCTCCGCACATAATACTTAAGCATTGCCGCTGTGGCATCAAAATCCGCAATTACTCCATCCCGAAGAGGTCTTATTGCTTCGATTGTACCAGGGGCCCGTCCGAGCATTTTTTTCGCGCTGCTGCCGATTGCCAAAATTTCTTTTGTCTTTTTATGCCTTGCAACAGCAGACGGCTCCCTTATCACAATTCCTTTTCCGCGTACCCAAACAAGAGTGTTCGCGGTTCCCAAATCAATTCCGATATCATGTGAGAAAAGGCCCAAAAAATGATCTATAGGATTAATAAATTTAAGTCGCATGGCGAGTTGCAACGCAGTATATGTTACAATCGAAAATGTGTCAAAGCTCCCAAGAATAATTTTTTACCTCTTTGGACTTCTTTTTTTCTTCGTACCACTTGCAATGTGGGTGCACACCTCAGAAGTTTTTGAATTTAATAAAATTGTTATAGTTTACTTTTTAACAACTTTTATTTTGGCCACTTGGATAATACGAAATATATTTGAGAGAAAAATTATATTTCGTCGCACAATATTGGACATTCCCCTTTTGATTTTCTTAGTATCGCAACTCCTCTCAACAATTTTTTCGGTAGACATCCCAACATCAATCTTTGGATATTATTCACGCTTTAACGGCGGTTTTCTCTCACTTGCCTCCTACTCGGTTCTTTATTGGGCCTATGTTTCAAACATTAAAAAGGAGGAATCAAAAAAACTTTTAATTGTCCTGGTTTCGGCCTCGCTAATCACCTCGGTTATGGCAATTCTTGAACATTTCAAAATATTTTTAACCTGCGGGCTTGTGGGATCTGTCTTCATCAACTGCTGGCAACAAGATGTACAAACACGCGTGTTCTCTACGTTCGGACAACCCAACTGGTTGGCTGCATGGATCGCTGCCGTCTCACCCGTTAGTTGGTTTTTTGCAACACAAGAAGGTATTAAAAACCGCAAATTCTGGATTTGGACGGCTATCGCAGTTATTTTTTACACCACTCTCCTTTTTACAAGATCGAGATCCGGAATTGCAGGATTTGCTTTTGCCTTCATTGTCTTTTGGGTTTATTACTTTTATACAGAGAGGGCAAAATTGCTTATACCCCTTAAGAAAATTCTTCTTACCGGAGTTTTATTTTTAGCTCCAACATTAATATTCGGAACCCCTTGGACACCAAGAATTGACGAAATTATTTCGCATAAAATCGCTAGCCTAAATGAATCTGTTCAAGGACCAGCACTCGAAACAGGTGGAACAGAATCCGGAGCGATAAGAAAAATTGTTTGGCAGGGAGCCATTCAAGTCTTTTTGCATTACCCAATCCTAGGGAGCGGTGTTGAAACTTTTGCTTATTCTTACTACTTATATAGACCGGCGGCCCACAACTTGGTTTCCGAATGGGATTTTATATACAACAAGGCCCACAACGAATACTTAAATTTCATGGCCACAACCGGGACCGTTGGAATACTCGCTTATCTGACACTCATTGGTTTTTCTATCTATCAAATGC
>JAKAJP010000001.1 GCA_021824915.1 bacterium | reverse complement strand
CCAACTCGATCTCTCAAAAACGCAGGTTATTCCCGGACCCGCTTCTACCAGTACCCCTATTAGAGAGTCCGCTACGAGCACGCCTAAAAATGACGGGACGCTTGTAAAGATTCCAACAGCCATTCTGTTTGATGCGCAATCAAGTCCGATATTATCTCCTCAAACAACCCTTTCAATATCAATACAGGACGTGGAGCGCAATCCCGTTGACGGAACCTTTGTAGTAACCATAAAAGTATTTACCAATAACGCGTCGGGATATTCAGCGATTGATCCGAAAACCATTCTCCAGGTTATTAGTTTTGAAGGGGGAAATATTGAAGCCGTAAGGGTTGAGGGACAATTTGATTCCATGCCTCCGAAGAGCGCGACAATGGGGAAGTTAATCTTTACAACGGATCCCAAAAATACGAACGTTATTTTGCAAGTTGGAAAGCCGGAAAACGCGTCCTTTTATGAATTTAATTTCTCAAAAAAATCATATCGCGAGACGACGGTAGGGTAATGTGTTGACAAGACCCTTTCTTGAATTTAAACTACACCCGTTATGAGACAGTGCGAACGATGTCAAAAATCATATACCATGGGAGGAACAAGAAAGTTGCTCCGAGGACACTATAACCCCACTTCGTACGGAAAGAAGAAGGCTAATTTGCAATGGACTAGTTTGTTAGAGCCGGGAAAGCGATCACTTATCTGCACAAAATGTTTGAGGACGTTAAGCAGGACAAAATAAAAAGCCCGATACGGGCTTTTTTAATTGTTACCACCGAAGGTCTTTTTCGCCTTCGATGTCTGTGATGGTTTTATCATCTAAAAGAGAAATAGAAAAAGAATTCAATATCTCTTTCATTTCCTCTTCAGAGAGTTTTTTTGTTTTCTCTGATTTTGGCTCTTTAAAATCAGAGAGGATTTCTTTGTTTTCCATATAGCCTCCTTATTGGAAAAAAAACTAGAGTAACGATACGGGAATTATATACAAAAATCAAATAGGGTATGATATGCTGGTACTTGAACGATCTATGATTTCGGGCTGTAGTATACCGGTAGTACGCATGCATGGGGTGCATGTAGACCGGGTCCGATTCCCGGCAGCCCGACCGATCTTTAGGTTAATAAGATTACTAAAGCCGTTGGTGTAAATGCGAAAGACTTAATTTAGTAAGGTGAGGTATCATGCTCCACTATGAAAACAAAAATATCTTCCATAACCGGTAATAATTTTGGAGAATTCTGGTTTTTAGTGGAAAAGTTTTATCATCCAAAATATTACTCAAAGGAGTATCCAAATTTACTAACAAGTTTTCTTAATCGCTTGGGGGCAAAAAATGTTTTGGATGCGGCATGCGGTATTGGCTTTCCTGCTATGGAAATAGTGAACCGAGGTTTTGATTTAACTTGTTCAGATGGAAATGAATCGATGCTTGGGATATTTAAGTTGCTAGCTAAAGAAAAAGGAGTTGACATTCCAATTATCCACTCTAAATGGAAAGATTTAAACAGTATTTTAGAAACCAAGTTTGATGTTGTTTTGTGTTTGGATAGTTCAATTACGCACGTTGACTCTTGGGGAGATTCCAAAAAATTGAATACAGATAACGCCAGAAAAGATATTTTAAAGAGTTTAAAAGCATTTTACGCCCTACTAAAACCCGGTGGTTATGTAGTTATCGGTCTTGGTAGATATGCCTTCGAAAAAGGAAACGAGTTTTCTATAGATTTTGGGACCTTAGAAATTGAAAGTGTGTTAGTCCGCCATAAATGGAAAATGAAATTTGATCATGGTTTGAAAAAAAGAATATGGACACTTATTACAGAATTCAATGGTAAGATTAATGTCAGGGAGTTTCAGAGTTATCTTTTGTACCCGGATGAATTAGAGTCCTTACTTAAAGAATCAGGTTTTGGTAAAGTTGAGATTCAAGAAATTCAACCCGGTGAGTACGATAATAATTTTGTGGCAAAAAAGTAGTAGTATTAGTTATGGCACGCCAACTTCATTGGAACGAAATCTGGCGGTGGAAGCGAAGGCGGGGCGGGCATTCATTTTCTCCCTCACCTTCTCTACCAGCCCCGCCCAAGCGGTTTGATTCCTGCCACACCGTAGACGCGACATCATCGTTTGGGATTTCGTTCAAAAAGAGTTTGAGCTTCGTTCAGTAATTGCGACCAGTCAAGATATTAAGAATTATTAGAATGTGAACAATTACGAAGGTATTTTTTCTAAAGAGACAATGGTTTTGGTTCGTAATCGAATGACGGCGTTTTTTTACAAACATTTTTGCAAACCAATATTTTTTCGCTACGATCCGGAAAACGTGCATGATTACATGACAACCGTAGGGCGCATTTTGGGTTCAAATTTTTTGACAAAAAAATTAACAAGGGCGTTTCTTGGATATACCAATCCAATATTGGAACAGGATATTTTAGGCATCCATTTTAAAAATCCGATTGGTCTCGCGGCCGGATTTGATAAAGACGCGCTTTTGACCGATATTCTGCCGGATGTCGGTTTTGGTTTTGA
>JAKAJP010000020.1 GCA_021824915.1 bacterium | reverse complement strand
TTGAAACCTTGCCTGCATTCAAAGATTTCATATACTATATGCGAATGTTATCAATCGTGTTTAGGTTTGTCAATGGCTACTACAGGATAGGTCTATTTTGAAGAAATCCACGTTACATTGAAGCTGCTCCGAATGTGTGATTTTTTCGGGTATGACATTTATTTGAACCATTAGCAGGTACTTAGTGGTGACAAATAAGATCCTATTCAATACTCTAAACTAAAAACATTGGATTAATATTTAGAGCAAAAATGGGGCAATAAGAAGAGCTACAATATTTACAATTTTAATCATCGGGTTTAGGGCCGGTCCGGCGGTGTCCTTATAGGGGTCCCCCACAGTATCTCCTGTAACCGCCGCCTTGTGCGCGTCACTTCCCTTACCTCCCAAATGTCCGGCCTCGATATATTTTTTGGCATTATCCCAAGCGGCCCCTCCTGTTGTCATTGAAATTCCAACAAAAAGACCGGTTGTTATGACGCCAATTAAAAGGCCTCCAACGCCCGCTGCTCCTAAAGTGAAACCTACAATAATTGGGGCGATAACTGGTAAAATTGCCGGAACAATCATTTCTTTCAAAGCCGCTTTGGTTACAATATCAACTGCACGGCCATATTCCGGTTTGGCGCGGCCAGACATAATTCCTTTGATTTCTTTAAATTGACGTCTGATTTCTGTAACAATGGCTCCTGCAGCAGCTCCGACAGCTTCCATTGCAATCGCGGCAAACAAATATGGGAGGGAGGCTCCAATAAAAAGTCCGATTAAGACTTTTGGATCGGACAAACTAAAGCTTACATTATGCCCGAATTTTGCGAGTTCCTGAGTGAAGCTTGCAAAAAGAACTAGCGCTGCAAGACCTGCAGAGGCGATGGCATAACCTTTGGTGACAGCCTTAGTTGTGTTGCCTACCGCATCCAATGCATCAGTTACATCACGCACTTTTTCCGGTTGATTTGTCATTTCCGCAATTCCGCCGGCATTATCGGTAATTGGTCCGAAGGCGTCGATCGCAACCACAATTCCGGTTAGAGAAAGCATACTCATTGCGGCCAGAGCCACGCCGTAAAGTCCATAAAGATAGTAGGAAGCGAGGGTTGCTCCTGAAATCAATATAATTGGGGCAAAAGTTGATTTCATGGAAGCTGCCAGACCCGCAATAATATTCGTTCCGTGTCCGGTAGCGGAAGCTTCAGCAATGTGTTTAACCGTTCCGTAACCTTTGGAGGTATAAAATTCTGTAATCACAACCATCCCGAATGTTACAAAAATTCCGATCAGGGTTGTTGCAAAAACTTTTAAGTTTCCTCCCATTATCGCCCCGGTCAAAAAGTAGAAAATTATAATCGAAATAACGGAAGCTGCAATTAAACCTTTATAAAGAGCCGGCATGATCGCTTTACTATTTCCGGGATGAACGAAAAATGTTCCGATGATTGAAGCAATAATTGCACCCGCACCAATAGCAAGAGGAAAACTGATAGCAGCTGGATTTCCTTTGAGAACTATTTCTCCCAAAATCATAGCTGCAATTGCGGTAACGACATAAGTTTCGAATAGATCCGCGGCCATTCCGGCATCATCTCCGACATTGTCTCCGACGTTGTCTGCAATAACTCCCGGGTTTCTGGGATCGTCTTCCGGAATTCCTGCTTCAATCTTCCCGACCATGTCGGTACCAACATCTGCTCCTTTAGTGAAAATTCCACCACCGAGTCTTGCGAAAACTGAAATAAGTGAGGCTCCGAAACCAAGCGTGATGAGAGGGTTAAGAGAACCGCCGAATTTTTGAGTTAAAAGGTAAGTTGCCGCAACTGCAATTAGAGCGAGTCCTGCGACCATTAGTCCGGTGACACTCCCCCCTGCAAAGGCTGTTATGAGTGCTTCTTTAAGACCTTTTTTGGCAGCTGTTGCGACCCTAACATTGCTCCTAACTGCAACATTCATTCCGACGAACCCGGCAGTTGCAGAAAGAGCCGCTCCTATTACAAATGAAAACGCGGGAAGAGCCCCCATCCAAAACCAAAGAATTGCAAAGATGACTATTGCTATCGCCCCTATTACTTTATATTGTCGGGCCAAATACGCCTGAGCCCCTTCGGCAATAGCATCAGAAATGGCAATCATATCCGGAGTTCCTTTGGGAAGATTTAATATTCTTATTGTTTGGATAATGCCGTAAATAATTGCCGCTGCTCCGGCAACTAAGCTCAAAGTTATAAAGTTCATGTAAGTCGTATTTTAGAGTTTGATTTTTTCATTTTCAATAGGATGATACAATTTCGGCATGGTTAGGATGCAGCAAGTGCATGGAAATAAAGTTGTAATTGTAAGTAATGGGGATGATGGAAAGGCAGTTCCTGGTTGTGATGGGCTGATAACGAATGATCCAAAGTTGGAACTGGCGGTCAGAACCGCGGATTGCTTGCCGATTCTTGTTACGGACAAAAAGGGTCTGATTCATGGTGTTATTCATGCCGGTTGGAGGGGTTTGCGAAAGAGGGTAATTGGTAAGACACTAAATTTAATAAATAGGAAATTCGGAATTGGTCCATCAAATTTAAGAATTTATATCGGTCCACATATTTGTGTTTTTCATTATGAAGTAAAAGGTGACGTTGCGGGGTTTTTTGACGAAACGGTTATTATAGATAATAAAAAATATTTAGATTTGGCGTTGGTTGCAAATAATCAGTTGATAAACTTGGGAGTTTTGAAGAAGAATATAGAAATAAATAAAACCTGTACGTTTGAGAGTAAAGACCACTTTTCCTACAGAAGAGACAAAACTAACAAGCGAAACCAATACTTATTTAGATTAAATGTCTAACGTCGCCATGTGGGCGTGGGTTTGAATATATTTCTTTCTTGGAGGAACCTCTTCGCCCATTAGCATTTCGAACATGTTGTTCGCCGCTTCTCCGTCCTCAACCACAACCTTTTTGAGGGTTCGTTTTTCCGGATCCATGGTTGTTTCCCAAAGTTGCCCCGGGTTCATTTCTCCTAAACCTTTATATCTTTGGACAGAATACTTTTCACCCTTATGGGCTGAGAGAATTTGAGCAAGTTCTTCGTCGCTATACGCGTAAAAAATCTCTTTTGCTATCGTGATTTTATAAAGCGGAGGAAGAGCTGAATATAAGTACCCTTTGTTAATTATTTCGGGCATATGACGATAGAAAAAAGTTAGGAGAAGTGTCCGGATATGAGCTCCGTCAACATCCGCATCAGTCATAATTATAACCCTGTGATATCTCAATTTATCATAATTCAGCGAATCTCCTATTCCACATCCAAGGGCGATGATGAGATCTTTAATTTCATCAAACTTTACTATTTTATCTAGATGGGCCCTTTCGGTATTTAGTATTTTTCCGCCCAAGGGCAAGATAGCCTGATGGCGTCTATCCCTACCCTGCTTTGCACTTCCTCCTGCAGAATCACCCTCTACTATATATAGTTCCGATACTTCGGGGTCATTAGATTGGCAGTCGGCAAGTTTTCCGGGTAGAGTCGCTCCTTCGAGTGCGCCTTTTCTTAAAACTGCATCTTTGGCGGCGCGGGCTGCCATTCTGGCACGGGCTGCAAGCATTACTTTTTCAACAATCTTTCTGGCATCTCCCGGATGTTCTTCAAAATAAGTATCAAGTCCTTCTTTGACAGCTGTGGCAACAAATCCCTGAACTTCGGGATTATTTAATTTTGCCTTTGTTTGAGATTCAAATTGAAGTGACTCTGAAGGCATTTTAACGTAGACTATTGCCGTGAGTCCTTCTTTCATGTCATCGCCAGTTAAAGCTGCTTCCTCTTTGCCATTCCCGTTCTGGAGTTTTTTGTAATAATCAGTTATTGCCCGGGTTAGAGAAATTCTAAATCCGGTTACATGGGTTCCGCCGTCAGTTGTATAAATTCCGTTTACGAACCCTTTGACATTTTCAGTGTAGGAGTCAGAGTATTGAATTGCTACCTCACACGAAATATTTTCGTCAGACTTGGCAAGATAGACCACGTCAGTTAATACATTCTTGCCCCGGTTTGAATGAGCAACCAGGGATTTGATGCCACCTTCAAAATAAAAAGAAGCTTCATCGCCATCGCTCTCATCAATGAAATGGAATGTAAGACCCGCGACCAGATATGCGCGATCTCGAAGTAAATTTTTAACTTTATTATTCTCAAATTTTAAGTCTCCAAAGATATCTTTATCGGGGACAAAAGTAGTGATAGTTCCCGTACCAGACAGCGTTATTCCCCACTCTTTTAGTTGTTTGTCACTTGCTTCGCTAACACTTTTGAGTGGTTTTCCTTGTTTATACTCTTGGTAATAAGCTTTTCCGTTTCTAAGCACGACAACTCTGAAATAACTTGATAGGGCGTTTACAACGCTTGCTCCGACTCCATGAAGACCACCCGAGACTTTATAAGCTCCCCCGCCAAATTTTCCTCCGGCATGGAGCTTGGTCATCGTAAGCTCGAGTGCACTTACTCCGCTTTTATGCTTTTCAACCGGAATTCCACGGCCATTGTCCCGTACGGTTGCGCTGCCATCGCGGCCGAGAGTAACCCAAACAGTGTTAGCTACCCCTGCAAAACTTTCATCAACACTATTATCAACAATCTCCCTTAAACATTCGTGAAGACCACGGGAATCGGTTGAGCCAATATACATTCCGGGCCTTTTTCTGACTGGCTCCAATCCTTCTAGGACTTGTATTTGTTCTGCTGTGTATTCGTTTTGTTTAGGCATATTTGATTACAAAATTTGTAAGTTGTAAGTTAACATTTCCATTGGCTTTTAGTCCAGAGAGAGTTTTATTTGCAGCCTCAATATTTTTTGAGACGATAATGTATTTTACCCCATTTTCATGCAGCTTACTATGGAGTAAAAGCAGCGTATTTTCGGCCAATTCGACCGCTTTTTCGCGGTCACGAATCTTGTCAATGTAGCTTAATTTTCCACCTGTTGTCATGGACAAGAATTTCTCAGTTTCATCGTTCTTAACCTTGTCGGCAAAGCCGGTTACACTCTTTTCGCTTTTAACTTTGATAATTTGACAGCGTGATACTATTGTTGGCAATACGTGTCTAACGCTTGGAGCAATGAGGGCGAAGTAAATATTTTCCTGTGGCTCTTCAAGATTTTTTAAGAAAGCATTTAGAGCTTCCTCGGTTGCCTCGTGGACATTTTTGGAAACTATTAAGGTCGGATTATTAAAACTTAAACGTATTAGGTTATTGAGATTTCTGACATCCGAGATCTTTTGGATATTGTAGTCAAGGATTTTTGTCTTTAGTTTTTTTGCCAGAGTGTCAATTGTTTGTTGAGGATTATTTGTTCCAACGAGGAGATACGCATGCATTGCGGATACCAGTATCCGATTTCGCATACTACCTGTCAAGTGTCTTGATAGCACCTTTCAAATAATGCATAATGAGTCAAACTTAGAAACATGCCCATTCAACCTGCACCAGTAGCTTCTAACGGCGGGGGTAACACCCTCGCAGATATTTTAGTTACCCTTGGAGCTTTGGATAAGGCCCGCGCCGAGCAGGTAAAACTTGCTGAAATTCAATCTGGAAACTCTCAGGAAGATATAATCAAAAAAGGAGAACTGGTTCCGGAAGGGGTTTTGGTTCGGGCTAAGGCCCAACTTTATAATATTCCTTTTGTTGATTTAATGGCCATACCTGTTGCCCCGGCGGCTCTGGCTGCTTTACCTCAGGAAGTTGCTGAACGCTTCCATGTTTTTCCGGTGAATGTGGATCTTAAAGGGAAGACAATGAATTTGGCAATGAGCGATCCCCTGGACCTTTCCGCAATCGAATTTATCGAGCAAAAGACAGGCATGCATGTCAAAGCTAACGCGGCGGAACCATCGAAAATTGAGGATTTTATTCAAACTCGCTATACCGGCACTTTGACTCAGGAAGTTACCGAGGCCTTGAAGGATGTTGGGGGCGGAAAAGAGGAGGTTAAAACGCTTCAGGCCACACAAGGTGGGTTCATTCGCGAAGAAAAAATTGCCGAGATTGTCAGTCAGATATTAGATTTTGCAATTAAGTCTCGCGCTTCTGATATTCACATTGAGCCGCAGGAAAAAGCTACCCGTGTACGCTATAGAATTGATGGAATTTTACAGGAAAAATTAACCATTCCCAAACAGCTTCATGATTCTTTAGTCAGCCGCATTAAAATCTTGGGCGGAATGAAAATTGATGAAAAAAGAATTCCTCAGGATGGCCGCTTTAACTTTAAGGGAACAGAAGAAGAGGTTGATCTTCGTGTTTCGTCGCTTCCGACGAGCTGGGGTGAAAAAATTGTCATGAGGCTTCTTAAAAAGTCCGGTGGTGTTCCTGAACTCCCGGAATTAGGTTTAAGGGGCCGGGGTTTAAAAAATCTGCAGGATGCAATCTTGAGGCCTCACGGAATTATTATTATATGTGGACCTACGGGAAGCGGTAAGACTACCACTTTATATTCTGTCATTTCCAAACTTAACACACCAAAAGTTAATATTGTTACCCTTGAGGACCCCATTGAATATAAAATTGCAGGTGTTAACCAAGTTCAGGTAAACCCTGCCGTTGGCTTAACTTTTGCGGACGGGCTTCGCTCTTTCCTTAGACAGGACCCTAATATAATTCTGGTCGGAGAAATTCGCGATCGGGAAACTGCAGACCTTGCTATACAAGCATCCTTAACCGGACATTTAGTTTTTTCAACATTACACACAAACGATGCAAGCGGGGCATTGCCACGTCTCCTTGATATGGGAGCAGAGCCGTATCTACTTGCATCCTCAATGACATGTATTGTTGCTCAAAGGGTTGTGCGCACCATTCACGAAGAATGTAAAGAAGCTTACGTTCCTGACGCTAAGGTGGTAGCGGATGTAAAGGCCCAGCTGGGAGCTCTCTGGCAACCAACCGGCGAAGTTAAATTTTATAAAGGCAAAGGGGATGCTGATTGTGGAAATTCCGGCTATCGGGGTCGTATCGGAATTTTTGAAGTTTTGCCTGTCACCGAAAAAGTAGGTAAACTGATATTAGAAAGAGCAAGTGCATCAGATATTGAAAAATTGGCACGAGAAGAAGGTATGATTACTTTGAAGCAAGACGGGTTTATCAAAGTTACAGAAGGTATAACAACGGTTGAGGAAATTTTGAGAGTTGCGCAAGAATAGTATGGATATTAAATCTTTATTACAAAACATCGTCGATTCCAATGCTTCTGATCTCCACCTTGTTGCCGGCATCTCCCCTACTCTCAGGATTGAAGGAGAGCTTGCGCCATTAGCCGGTTTGGGAGTTTTAACACCGGATGTTATCTCCGAACTTCTAAAACAGGTTTTGAATTCGGAACAGCTTGAAAGACTTAGTGTAAATAAGGAAATTGATTTTTCACTTTCTTTTTCCGAGAAGGCGAGATTTAGGGTTAATGCCTATACACAAAAAGGAAGCCTTGCGGCAGCGTTTAGACGCATTCCACTCGAAATTCCTACAATTGACTCTCTGGAACTACCCAAAGTAACCCATTCTTTTACCAATCTGCGACAGGGTTTTGTTTTGGTAACCGGGCCCACGGGTCATGGAAAGTCAACAACTCTTGCCGCCATCTTGAATGAGATTAACTCAAACCGTGCCTGTCATATAGTTACAATTGAGGATCCTGTGGAGTTTATTTTTAGGCCGGTGAAATCAATTATTTCTCAACGCGAGATGCGTAATGACACACACTCCTGGCAAATCGCACTCCGTAGTGTTCTTAGAGAAGATCCTGATGTTGTACTTGTGGGAGAAATGCGGGATTATGAAACAATTGCAGCTGCTTTAACTGTAGCAGAGACGGGACATCTTGTTTTTGCGACGCTTCATACAAATTCTGCTGCGCAAACGATTGACCGCATTGTTGATGTTTTTCCGGAGGAGCAGCAAGGTCAAGTCAGACTGCAGTTATCAAACGTTATCGAGGCTGTTTTTTCTCAAAGACTTGTTCCGGGAGTAACTAAAAAGAGGGTGGTTGCTCATGAAACAATGTTGGCTACGACTGCCATTAAGACGGCAATTCGTGAAGGTAAGACTCATCAAATAGATAGCATCCTTGAGACGTCAAGCGAAGCCGGAATGAATACGCTGGAGAGGAGTTTGGCCGATCTTGTTAAAACAGGCCGAATTACAATGGAAGTTGCTCAAAGTTGGAGCTTAAGACCCGAGGAACTTACTCGTTTAGTACGGGCTGTCTAGAATGGAGCTACTCCCTTATTATGAAGCGATTTTATTATAAAGCTAAAGATTCGGTAGCCCGTGTAGTTAGCGGAGAAGTGGAGGCGGTGTCGCTCGAGGAGGCTGCACGGCTTGTTAAAAGTAAGGGCCTTTATGTTATTGCAATTACACCCAAGATCGATTCTCCACTTGCCCTAATCAGAAATTTTAGAGATAGGATTACCCCTTCCGATATTGCTACGTTTACCAGACAGCTTTCGACAATGATTAATGCCGGACTTCCGATCACCGAAGGCCTTCTGATTTTACGTTCACAATCAAAAGGCTCTATGCAAAAAATTGTTGCCCAGATTTTAGCAGACGTCGAAGCCGGAGAGTCCTTATCAAATAGTTTTGCCAAGCATCCGAAAGTCTTTTCCCCTACCTATATTGCTTTGGTTAAATCGGGTGAGCTCGGAGGAGTTTTAGATCAAGTTCTGGCAAGGCTTTCCGATAATTTGGAAAAACAGGAAGAGTTTGCCGGACAAGTTAAGGGGGCTTTAATTTACCCCGCCGTTATCGTCGTCGGCATGGTCGTAGTTTCAATAATCTTGATGATTTTTGTCATACCAAAATTAACATCACTTTACGCCGATTTTAATGCGACCCTTCCGCTTCCCACTCAAATTTTGATTGGTTTTTCATCGTTCTTTTTCAAATTCTGGCCCATTTTCTTACTTCTCTTGGTAGGAGGTGTTTATATCTTCAGGCTTTATCGGGCAACAAAGGATGGTAGGCGTAAAACCGATGAACTTCTTTTTAGGATTCCTATCGTTGGTCCTCTTCAGCGTCAAGTTATTTTGACAGAGCTTACCCGAAGCCTTTCACTTATGGTTGGTGCTGGGGTTTCAATTTTGGATGCATTGAATATTACGGCGGATGTTGTAGGCAATACTGTTATTTCGGACGCTTTGAGGGATGCTGCAAAACAGGTCGAAAAAGGTTTTCCTATAGCGTTCTCTTTCGCTAGGCATCCTGAGGCATTCCCCTTTATTTTAAGCCAGATGGTTTCAGTAGGAGAAGAAACCGGGAAAATGGAGGAAGTTTTAGGGAAAATCAGTCACATTTTTGAAATTGAGAGCGATACCCAGGTTAAATCACTTACTGCCGCGATTGAACCTTTGATTATGGTGATTTTGGGACTTGGGGTCGGGTTCTTGGTTATTGCCATAATTCTGCCCATATACAACTTGACAAGTCAGTTCTAAAAATGAATACTGATAGTATGAAAAGGTTCCTGTCCAAGGGATTTACTCTCGTTGAACTCCTTATTGTTATTGCGCTTCTTGGAGTGATCGCTACTATTGTTATTGCGGCGATTAATCCTATTGAGCAAGCAAATCGTGCTCATGATGCCCAGTTCAAGGCAGATGGAAGTCAGTTGCTTTCTGCTATTGAAAGATATTTTGCCGCTAAAAATGTTTTTCCTTGGGTAACTACGGCGAGTGCAACAGACAATGATGCAACTTATGGATTTATAACTGCGTCAGATATCGGTATTGGAATTTGTGGTGATGCCAGCTGTGCTACGGACGGCGAGCTTATAAAAGCTCTTGAACTTAAACCTGAATTTAGGTTAAGGAACTTTATCAAGGCGGGTGGCGGAACGGATTTGACTCAAAAACTAGTGATCGGAAAGGCCGCTGGTTCATCTGCATCCGTGTATAGCTGTTATATTCCTTTATCAAAAACAAACAGGGACAATGCCTGTAAGGCAAATACGGTTTACACATTAGATACGTCAGCAGGAACCAGAAGCTCAGTGACTTGTACATCATCAAGTACTTGGGTGACAACCGGGGCTGCCTGGTATGTCTGTGTTCCCGACTAATGCTCCTTGTAATAATCTTTCTTTTTGGTCTTTTAATCGGATCTTTTCTTGCTGCTTTAAGCTTTCGCTATCCAAAAAACATTTCAATAGCCAAGGGTAGATCTGTGTGTGATAGTTGTGGGGCAAAAATTTCCTGGTATGACAACATCCCCATTATTTCTTATTTTATTCTTGGAGGAAGGTGTCGTAATTGCAAAAAACACATTTCAATTCGTTACCCGTTAATCGAATCGGCAACTGCATCCGGGTTTGTTTTGATTTATTTGTATCAGGAATTACTGCCGTATAATTTTCTCTTTTTACTTTTTATTTTTTGTATTTTGGTTTTGGTTTTTGTTGTCGATATCGAACATCAAATTATTCCCGACGCCTTCATTTTTTGGGGAATCTTTGCAGAAGTTATCTATTTAATATTTATTAATCCGGACTCATTGTATTTAAGTATTTTTACGGGGTTTACCGCTGCCCTATTTTTACTTTTGGTTAGCCTTGTTACACGTGGGCGTGGTATGGGCCTTGGAGATGTTAAATTTGCAATTTTAGGAGGAATTTTAATGGGAAAATTTACATTTATTTGGTTGCTTTTGGCATTCTTGACAGGCGGAGTCGCCGGCTCCATACTGATTTTGGTAAGGCATGCCGGATTGAAAGATAAAATTGCCTTTGGCCCGTTCTTGGTTTTTGGGATTTTTTTGGCGGAGGTATTTGGAGGTTCAATATTAAGTTTTTTGAATTTTTAACAAGATGAAAAGCAAGTTTTCTCGGGGGGTGACGTTAATTGAAATTATTATTGTCATTACGATAATTGTTATTTTGGCTGTAATTGCCTTGATTTATTTAAGGAACCAGGTTTTTAAGGGGCAGGATGGACGCCGGAAGGCAGATATAAGAAGAATTCAGACAGCAGCAGAAGAATATGAGAGAGATCATAACTGCTACCCCCTACCTTCTTTGATGTCATGCAACCCCGGAACAGGTTTGGTCCCTTATATAAACAAAATTCCCTGCGACCCGGTAAATGGGGGTTCTTATATGTATATCATTCAAGATTCGGTCTGTCCGACTTGGTATAAAGTTTATTCTAAACTGGGAAATGTAGAGGATATGTCGGTTATGAATGGAATAGGCCCGAACGGAGCTTTTAATTATTCTGCCGGGAGTGCAAATGCTCCGGCAGATGTGGCAACACAACCTGCAACTAATTCACCATCCTCTACTCCATCTCCGTCAGGTGGAAGTCTTCCTAATTCAGGATTTTACGGATGTAGCGGGGGTGTCTGTGTGCCCATTGGTTGGGATGCGACCCGACCCGGTCCGGAGTGTGACCCGAATTATCAAAATAGTACTTGTTATTTTCAATGCGGCCCTGCACACAATGAGTGTGTGCCTTGGCACTAAAATAAACTATGCGCTTTTTCAAAAAAGAGGAGGTAATTGCGATTTTAGTAATTTTCGGAGTTTTGGTGGCCGTTTCTATCCCCAATTTTTCCCTGAGTATTAAACGCGCCCGGGATGCTAGTCGTAAGGATGATATGGGTAGTTTACAGGCGGCACTTAACAGCTATTTTAAAGATTTTGGTGAATTTCCAGGTTCTACCAGCGATGGTAGGATTGTTGGTTGTAAAGCGCCGGGGAGTGTTGTGAAAAAAGACGCTCAGGGAAAACTTATAGTAGATTTTATCCCCTGCGAATGGGGAAAGGATGGTCTCGCGGATCCGACCGACGGCTCACGCCCCGCCTATATTTCTCCAATACCCAATGATCCGCAGGCGGCCACGGGTCTTAAATATTTTTATATTTCCGATGGTTCGAGGTATCAAATTTACGGATCGTTGGAAGACACAACTCAGGATGAATATGATAAGAAAATTGTGGCCCGCGGAATTTCATGCGGAGTGAGAATTTGTAATTTTGGCAGAAGTTATGGTCGGACACCTCTTAATATCTCAATTGAACAATATGAACAAACGTTACAAAAATAGCTTTGGATTTACGCTGGTTGAGTTGTTGGTTGTTATTTCAATTATTTCTGTTCTTGTTTCCATTGTGGCTGTCAGTTTTAGAAGTTCCCAAGCAAAAGGTAGGGATACGGAGCGCAAAAACGACCTTAAACAGATGGCAAACGCCCTTGAACTTTATTACTCAGATTATGGCAAATATCCGGATGCATCGGCAGGCCAAATTGTCGGTTGTAGTGGTGCGGCTTGCCCATGGGGGTCGGGAACTTTTACGGATGGTAAAACGGTCTATTTTAAGGTTGTTCCCAAAGATCCCAGTACCGGTTTTAATTTTTTCTACCGCATAGTTGATTCACCAACAAACCAGAAGTTCCAGCTTTTTGCGAGATTGGAAAACACCCAGGATCAAAATTGTCTTGGTGGAGATTGTGCAAATCCACCCGTCACCTACTCTTGCGGTACATATACCTGTAATTTTGCAATAACCAGCCCGAACACTACCCCCACAGAGTAGTTATGTAGTATATTGTATATAGGTATGAAATCTGCCTTACGCTCCGGCTTTACCTTGATAGAGCTCCTGGTTGTGGTTGCTTTAATCGGGATTTTAGCCACTCTTGTGATGGCAAATCTCAATGCCGCCCGCGGCCGAAGTCGTGACGCGGAGAGGAAAAGCGATCTTAGAAACCTTGAGACGGCTCTGAGGCTTTATTACAATGATCGCGGTGGTTATCCTGCAAACAATGCCGGCGGCCAGATTATTGCCTGCAATTCCTATGTCGCTCCGGTTGCGTGTAACTGGGGGGATGAGTGGAGTGTTGGGACGACTGTCTATATGTCAAAGTTGGTAAAAGATCCACTGCCCGATCAAAGTTATTCTTATTCGGCAGATTCTACGAATGATACTTTTACAGTTACCGCTTGCTTGGAAAATAAAAGTGACGACAAATGCGACAAGGACGGAAGTGGTGCGATTATTACCTGCGCGGCAGGCGCCGGTTGCCAGTATTCCATTAAACCATGATAAGCAAAGCTTGGCAAAATAAGAATTTTGTGAAAAAAGGTTTTACGTTGATAGAATTGCTTGTTGTTATTTCCATAATTGGAATATTAGCGGCCTTGGCAATGGTTTCTTTTACGAGTAGCCAAAAACAAGCAAAGGATACCGAAAGAAAATCCGACCTCAGACAATATTCGGCATCCCT
>JAKAJP010000027.1 GCA_021824915.1 bacterium | reverse complement strand
TGCATCCCACTTAAAATTCAATGTCTCCCGGTACTGTGCGCTGAGAACCAAATACCTCAAGGATAAGGGATCAAAACCGCGTTTGACTACGTCATTGATGGTGTAAAAATTTCCCAAACTTTTACTCATCTTTCTCCCATCCACCATCAAAAAGGCTGTGTGCACCCAATATTTAACTAGTGGCTTTTTGCCGGAAGCAGCTTCCATCTGGGCAATTTCCGCCTCATGATGAGGGATTATCAGGTCCACCGCTCCCCCGTGTATATCATATTGCGGACCAAAAAAAGTTTCGGTAATTGCAGTATCTTCAATATGCCACCCGGGACGTCCTGCACCGATTTCTGTTTGCCATATGGGTTCGCCGGGTTTTGAAAACTTCCAAAGACAAAAGTCGTTCCACCCTCTTTTCTGAGAATTTTCATCAATTCGGGAAACCGCATCAGTTTTTGACAGTTCGGTTCTTCCTGAAAGTTTCCCGTAATCGGGAAATTTTGAAATTTCGTAATATATTCCATCGTCAATTTTATAAGCAAAACCCTTATCCAGAAGTACCTTTACCTGCTTAACAATTTGTTCTATATAGTCGGTTGCTCGCGCAAATTTCGTGACAGAGACATTATTAAGTTTTTCCATATCTTCCATATATAGCCTCTCAAATTTTACGGACAATTCTTTCCAATCTATTTTTTGTTCACCCGCCCGGGCAATTATCTTATCGTCTATATCGGTAATATTTTGGAGATAAAAAACCTCAAAACCAAGATATCTTAAAAAGCGTACCAAGAGATCAAATTGGGTATAAGTTTTTGCATGACCCAAGTGTGAATAGTCATAAACTGTGGGGCCACAAACAAAAAGATTTACTTTTTTACCGTTTACCGGTTCAAATTTTTCTTTTTTGCGAGTTAATGAATTTGTTAAATAAACATCCACAAGGCTATTGTATCAGATTACCCCGAAGGAGGAACAATTTTCTCTACATGAGTTTGTTCACGTTTGACCGCGGTCTTCTTACCAAAGTTGAATAGCTGCCTGCCTCTCTTTGCCGCCGGCTCAACCAAGCCACCTGTCTTTTGAACGCTTTGTCTTTGCACCTTTACGGCTTCCATTTGCGCCTTCAAAACCTGTTTTTGCTCAATTGAGAGATCGGGATAATCTTCAAGTGGTACTTCCTCTCCCTCTGCAATCCTCTTCTGTAGGTCACTAAATAAATCCTGTTTTTTGATATCGGATATCTCCCGATTTAGAGCCTCAAGGCGCCTCGCGCTTTTTAGTTTATCTATCTGTTCCTTTTGTTCTTCAATAGTGTTATTTTGTACTTCAGTAGCACCACCTACTTTGGGAGCTTTCTCAGATGCCTCTACCCCAATAGTTTGTTCTTTTGCTGTTTTTAATACCTCTAACGGCTCGCCGGCGATTTGTTTGGCAATGGTTTGGGCCAAGTTTTTAGTTGATGGTTTCATAGTTCCCTCCTCCCTTCAAGGGCCTGTGTTAGAGTTGTTTCGTCTGCATACTCTAAGTCCGCTCCTGTCGGAATTCCCATTCCCAATCTTGAAATTTTTAATTCTGAATTTTGACCATTTTGCGGGTTATTCATTTTCAATTGTTTATTTATATACATTGCAGTAGCCTCTCCTTCCATCGTCGGATTGGTCGCGATAATTAATTCTTTTGTATCGTCTTTATTTATCCGCTTAATCAAATCACTGATGTAAATTTCATCCGGACCGACATTTTCCAGTGGATTAATCGCACCATGCAAAACATGATAAATTCCCTTATATCTCCCTGTTTTTTCAAAAGCCAAAATGTCCAAAGGCTGCTCAACAACCATAATTACCGATTTATCACGAGACACATCTGAACAAATTGGACAGGGATCAGTCTCACTCACATTCTTACAAATCGAGCAAAGTACTGTATCTTTTTTGAGTCTTGAGACGCTTTCGGCGAAATCATCAAGTTGCGATTGTGGAACATGCAAAAGGTAATAAGTTAATCTTTGGGCACTTTTCGGCCCAACCCCCGGAAGTTTTTGAAAAGACTCAATTAGTGCAGCTATAGGTCTGGCTATCTTCATCGGATAATTCTAGATTATTTAGGTGTTATTTCAAAGACCGCGGCGGTATTGGGACTAAACCCTTCAGTCGTACTCCATGATGTTGAGTTTGCATCAATTGATATATCACGACTTGTCGTTCCGCCGCCAAAATTAATTCTTGAATATGTAAAGTTCTTAAATGGCATATGGGTTAAATTAATTGGCACAACTTCGCCATGCACGCCCTGCGGATCATAATTAACCACCATTATTCTGATTTTACTTCCGTCATACCGGGCAAACGACTTAACCCATGAACCAACTCCACCAACCGACATCCTACTTCCTGTCATTCTATTCAAAAATTGAAGGGCATAATATCTGGGCTTTGCCTGTGGAGCCCCAAACTTTTCGTTGGTCAAAATGCCCCAGCGTCCCCAGAATTGTTGCGGTCCGGCGCCGTCAATAACCTCAAAATTGAAACATTTGTTTATATTTGCCTGAAGCGTAGAAACTGATGCGAGTGTCTGCATCGCTCCCAAGTTATTGTCGTAGGCCGGATTATTAAGGCTATCAATCCCAAGTTCAGAAACAATTAATTCGATATTTTTGAAGTTTTGGTAATCGCTCAACCAAGATAAAACGTTTTTGACGTCATTATCATAACGATCAGCATCACTGTAATAATTATGCCAAGACAGGAAATCAACCCTAGCGTTTCCATCGGCGGACAATCTCAAAATCGCATCCACCCAGGATCTGTATAACCCTGATGTGGCCGGTCCCCCAATCTTAAAAGGATTTACATTTTGAGCCGACCTTGCTCCGCCAACAGCATATGAATAAAGATCTAAATAGTTTTTATCACCATAAGTCTTGAAACCTCCGAAAAGATCTGGTTCATTCCAAACCTCATAATAAACGTCAGATAGGTTCATTCCTCCCCTACCGCTATAGTGTTCTATGGTTCTTTGGACGGTAAGCTGCCAGTCAGCCCAACTAACCGGGGTATTATCAATTCTTCCGTCCTTAGCAATTACCGGCGGCATGTATGAAAGGCTAAAAAACGGCTTGGCACCCATCGCAAGGATGTCATTCACGCTTGCATCAAGGTTTCCCCAATTGAAATTAAGCTGCCCGCTTCCATCACGAGAAACTACATCATAGTTATCATAAATATGATCCAGCCTTATATATTGAGGTTGAAGTTTTCTGGTTAAATCAATAGCCGGGGCCAACATTCTTCCTTTCCCCTCCCCACCTTGAGCAAGGTTCCGCCAACAATCCGCCGGATTAACAAAACTCGTCCCGACATCAATTGTTAAATTTGCAGGGAGCCCTCCCGCCCGCTTTATAAATCCGGTTTTTACCCCCACTAAATAAACTCCGATAAAAAGAGCGATAACAATAAAAATCGTGGAGATAATAGCAAACACCCTCGACCTGAACATAGAATTCATTTTAACTGAATGAAAAGGAGAAAAGAAGATATTATTTAAGTCCACCCAAAAGACCACCAAGACCGCCACCCATTTCCATCATCTTTTTTGCAGATTCCTTTTGAACTTTTTTCATTGCCTCGTTAATCAAATCAACCAATTCTTTTAAATCTTCGCCATCGCGCTTTATATAACGAATTTTTTGATCCCCCGTAACGGAAACTTGCCAGTCTCCTTTTTCCATGGTTTCAATAATTTTCTCAAGCTCGCGTTGGAGCTCTACTGCTTTTTGTCTCATCTTGGCAAGCTCCCCGAGTTGTTTAAATTTATCAAACATAACTAGTTTCCAAAAATTTCTTCAGCGACCTTGATTATATCCCGATCCGATCCCTCCGTCAAAACAGGCTCACTCTTAGCCTCCTCAATAATTTTCCTTGGTGGCGGTTCGGTAAGTGTACAAATTACACGCGTCGGAGATTGTAAAATTTTGGTAACAACGTCTTCCAAAATCCTTCTATGGGTCCCGTCTTCAAGTCTTTCTTTATGAAATTTATAATAAACCCCCAGAGTTAAGGTGCCGTCACTATAACTAATTGGTTTTGCGGCCCTTAAGAGTGCTTCGATCGAAGCGTTTATCGGCCGGATTGTAGCCAAAATAGACTTCCAAATCTCATCACCCAAACTAGAATCTGAAAAACTTAGGGGATCCGATTGTTGCAAGTTGGAATTTTCTATTTGTGGGGCCGGTTTTTCTTCATTTTTTTCCTCCTTTTTTGTTTCTAGACCAGATTCCATCTTCGGCGAATCGGATTCTACCTTGCTCTGACAAAACTTAATAATGGCCAGTTCCAATGAAAGCTGTTCTATTAAAGCAGTACTCAAATTCTTAGCGGCCTCATCTAAAATCTCGATTAAATAAATTAATTCATCTTTTTGAAAATCGGGAATTTCGGCTCCCCCAACTCCCACCTTGGCTAAAAGTCCTTCTCTCAGCTTAACTAAGAGGTTCTTCAAAAGAAGATCGATTGAAGCCCCTCTATCAACCGCATTTTCAACTTCCGCTAAAAGAGTTTTAACATCCCGGGCAATAAAAAGTGAAATAAATTTATCGGAATCATAAAGTTTTTTATTAAGAAGATATTGCTCTATAGACTCTCTCCCTAAATCAATTTTTTCTGTAACCACCTGCTCAAGAGTTTTGATCGCGTCCCTGAAAGCTCCGTCGGAATTTTTGGCAATAATCTCTAAAGCGTCATCAGTAATTTCGATTTTTTCACCTTTAACAACCCTTTGTAATGAACGCACCATCTCGGATGGTTTTGCCCTGGTAAATGAAACCAGGACAGTTCTGGATCTGATCGTATCTATAAGTTTCTCGGGATTTGTAGTCGCTAAAATAAAAATAACATGGCTTGGAGGCTCCTCAAGAGTCTTAAGAAGAGCATTGCTCGCCTCAGTTGTTAGCATGTGAGCCTCATCAATAATATAAATCTTCTTTTTTGCATGGATTGGAGAAAGTTTAACCGCATCTTTCAGCGTTCTAATATCGTCTATTCCACGATGAGATGCGGCATCCAGTTCAATCACATCCAAATTATTCCCTTTTGTAATGGACGTACACTGTTCGCACTTGTCACAAGGCGTGCCACCTTTTTGGAGGTGTTCACAATTGATAATTTTGGCCAAAATTCTCGCCGCCGAAGTTTTACCCGTTCCTTTGGGACCCGCAAACAAAAAGGCATGGGGAATATTTTCGGAAGCAACAATCTTTTTAAGTGAGTCGCGAACCGCCTCAATATCAATCTCTTCCAGGTTCACAGCTCGATATTTAAGATAGAATGTCATTATTCGTGATGAATTCCTAATAAGTGGGTTGCCCCATGTTCAATAAGTTCATAAACTTTTTCGTCTATCAAAACATTCTCGCGCTTTGCCTCAAGTAGGGCTACCGGAAAACAAACCACTATTTCACCCAGATATATTTTTCCGTCAGGCGGATATCTGAAGCTGTCACCAACTTCACTTGTGGTGAATGACAGTACGTTATGCAGCTTTTTGTCATCAAGGTATTTTTTACCAACCTCAAGCATTTTTTTCTCGTTAACTATGGCTATAGACACTTCGGCATCGGAAACAATGCCGCTTTTTGTTAAGAAACTGACCAATTTTTTCTTAATAGCGGATACCCTAACCGGAAAGTTGCCTTGTTTTGAAATCAAAACTTTAATCATAGCTTTCTTACTGAAGCTTCGCCTTCACAAGCTCTGCAATTTTCGCTCCATCAGCTCCCGGCGCCTTTCCCTTAACCATTCCAATTACTTTCCCCATGTCCGCAATTGACTTGGCACTAGTTGTCATAACAGCATTATCAACCAACTTAATAAGTTCCTCTTCACTAATTTCTGGCGGTAAAAATTCCTGAAGCACTTTTAGTTCTTTCTCCTCTTTCTCGGCGCGATCCATCGCACCCGCTTTTTTGTAAGCCTCAATTGCCTCCTTCCGCTTTTTTGCCTCCTTCTGAATAACAACCATTTCTTCTTCGTCACTTAGTTTGTGTTGTTTGGCAATAAACTCATAATTAAAGCTGCTACTAAGAAGTCGCAAAGTCGAAAGTCGCACTTCATCATGAGCCTTAAGAGCCTCCCCAATCATATTCTGTAGTTTGTCCGCAATCATGTATTTATGATTCTATTAATGCTTTTATATTAGCACTTATTTTTTTCATCTCATCATCTGAAAATTTCTCGAATTTATCAATATCAACAACCGGGCCATGCAGATCGTGTTCATAACGCGGTATCACTCTAATGTGGGCATGGGGAACCTCCCAACCGAGAGTCAATAAAGATATCCACTTTGAATCAAACGCCTCCTGGGAGGCAAGACCAACCTTCCGAGCCACCTCAAAGTAAGCTCCAAAATTTGGCACATCAAAAACCCAGCGGTAATGTTTTTTGGGTATCACAAGACAATTCCCCTTTGTAAGCGGTCGGATGTCTAAAAACGCCATGAAATCGGCATCTTCATAAACTTTATACGAAGGCACTTCCCCACTAACAATCTTGCAAAAAATACAATTCCGCATTCGTATCAATATACTAAATCGAAGAGGTTAGGAGGTCAACAACTGCTTTCGCAAGCTTGTTAGAGTCGTGACGGATCAAACTTCTTATAATTTTGTCGCTCTTGGGTTTTATATAAACTTTCGATGAAACAAGGTTTCTTTTAATAACTTTTATCCCCGAACCGTTTAGGTCATTTTCCACCAACTCCGCCTGTTCAGCTTTATATTTTTTTAGGATTCCTTTTGGAAACTTATCAGCATTATTTATAAGACAATAATCGGGAGTTCTACCAACATACTTTTTCACCTCGCTGATAAAATCGCTTGCCTTAAATCCTGTTGTTTGGCCAAATTTGGTCATCAGGTTCATTACGAAAAGAAGTTTTCCCTTCGCCTTAGTGATTTCCCCGGCAACGTTATTAATTACTATATTGGGAATTACACTCGTATAAAAATCTCCGGGACCCAAAATTATTAAGTCTGCACTTTTTATTGCAGTAGTTGCATCCGGGTTAACTTTAGCATCGGGTATTACACTAAGACTGGTTATCCTATATTTCCCTTGCTCGAGAGTTGGCTCATCAATATCATGCTCACCCAAAACCTGTTTACCATTCGCGTACGTGGCCATTAAATGCACTTTATCAAACGTTATGGGAATAACCCTTCCCTTAACTCCCAGAACTTCGCATGTCTCCTCAATCGCCTTTTTCTGATCCCCATTATAAATATCGGTAAGGGCCGCCATAAAAAGATTTCCAAATGTCATTCCAGAAATTCCCACACCCTGTTCGTAACGATAAGTGAAAAGCTTTCTTAAAGTTTCGTCCGAATCGCCTCCGGCGAGAGCTACAATACATTGCCTGATATCAGAAGTTGGAAGAAGTCCAAATTCATCACGGATTACGCGGTTACTACCGCCATCATCCATCATCGAAACTATAACCGAAAGGTCCAAGTTGGAGTAATCTTTTAGACCGGTTAAAATTGTGTAAGTTCCGGTTCCCCCGCCTATTACAACCACACGCTTACGCCTCATTTGTGAAAACAATACTATCACTTGGTATAATTTGAAGTCAATTTATGTGCGGTATCTTCGGATATGTCAGTAGTAAAAAAACCTCCCCAAGACGTGTTCTCGCGGGGCTTAAGAGGCTTGAGTATCGGGGTTACGATAGTTGGGGCATTGCTACCATCTCCAACGAAAAAATATCAGTAAAGAAGAGGGTAGGAAAAATTGGTGCCGCAAGCGTCGGAGACTTACCTGAAGGTTATATTGCTTTTGGACATACCCGCTGGGCAACGCATGGAGGCGTAACAGACATAAATGCACATCCTCACTTGGATTGTAAAAACGAGGTTGCCGTGATCCACAACGGCATTTTCGAAAACTATGAATCTGTAAAGAAAGATTTAATCAAAAATGGACATAAATTTGTGAGTGAAACCGATACGGAAGCCATCTCCCACACTATCGAAGACCAAATCAAAAAAACCAACTTCCCTGAGGCTGTAAGAAAAACATTTAACAAGATGGAGGGTCTCAACGCAGTTATTGCCATATGCGCGACGGATAGATCGCTCATTGCTGCAAGAAACGGTTCTCCGTTGATTGTTGGGTTTGGGGATGGAGAAAATTTTCTTGCGAGCGACGCGGCGGCGCTCCTTCCCCATACTAAGAAGGTTTACTTCCTGGAAGACGATGAGATGGCGATTTTAACCGATAAATCGGTGAAAGTCGTTGACACAAAATCCGGAAGACTAAAGAAAGTTAAAGTCCAAAAAATCACTTGGAATTTGGCTGACGGAGAAAAAGGTAAATTTAAGCATTTCATGCTTAAAGAAATTCACGAGCAGCCTCGAGTGATTGCTGATATCATAGGTTCGGGAACAGGCCCGGCACAGAACCTGTCCAAACTTATCAAATCTTCAAAAGGTTCGTATTTGATTGGGTGCGGAACCGCCTCCTACGCAGCTCTTGCCGGAACATATTTATTTTCTAAAATTGCAAAATTCCACATAAACAGCGCCATCGGAAGTGAATTTGGATACCATCTGGACTTTTTGAATAGAAAAAGTTTAGTAATTGCAGTTTCACAAAGTGGTGAAACTATGGATATTCTTGAATCTGTCAAAAAGGCTAAAAACAAAGAGGCAAAAATTGCAGCATTAGTGAATGTGCTGGGATCGTCTCTTTATAGGATGAGTGACTACAAAACCCTGATTGGTGCGGGCCCAGAAAAAGCGGTCGCTTCGACCAAAGCCCTAGTTGGCATGCTTTCACACCTTATTCTTACAGCATTTGCATTAGATGGCAGAGTCCGTGAAGGACAAATAACTCTAAATCTTGCGCTAGAATCAACTAAAAATATCCTGACAAAAAAATCAATTGGCCACATAAAAAACCTTGCAAATAAATTAAAGAATAAGAAACATATTTATGTAATCGGCCGGGGGCTTTCCTATCCAGCAAGTCTTGAGGCGGCTCTCAAAATCAAAGAAATCTCATATATCCACGCAGAAGGGCTAGCTGCGGGCGAACTAAAACATGGTCCACTGGCCCTAGTGGAAAAAGGGACTCCTGCAATTGCGTATTTGCCTAACGATGAAACATATGGGGCAAACCTTGCCGGTGCAATGGAAATGAAGGCAAGGGGTGGATATATTATAGGGGTTTCTTTCAAACCCCACGAAGTTTTCGATTATTTTATTCCGGTCACAGACGCTCGTGAGGCAACAATTATTCCAAATATTATTACTGCCCAACTTCTGGCTTACTACCTGACTATTGAAAAAGGATTTGATCCCGATAAACCACGCAATCTTGCAAAATCGGTAACTGTAAAGTAAGTGTGGTTTCATCTTCGATGTAAACCACGCAATCTTGCAAAATCGGTAACTGTAAAGTAATTACTTCAATTTTCTAACAACTTCATCAAAACCCAGAAGCTCACTTTTTTCAGATCCTCTTTCTTTATACTCAATCTTATCTCCGGTCTTTGTGGATACCACCAAACGCACCGGGATTCCAATTAAATCAGCGTCGGAAAACTTTTCTCCGGGAGAAACTTCGCGATCATCCCATAAAACATCTATCCCCTCTTTCTTAAGTTTTTCATAAGTGTCTTTACCACTACCGCCCGGGAGTTCAATTAAGTGAACATCAAACGGAGATATTGCTCTATTCCAGATTACCCCACGATCGTCATGACTGACTTCTACCCAAGTTCCCATGACTCTCGTCGGACCAATTCCATAACTTCCAAACCAGACAGGTTTTTTGCCTCCATCACGATCTATAAAATAAACCCTCATGCGCTCGGCATACCACGTTCCCAAGGGAAAAATGTTGCCCACTTCAACTGTTTTATCTGCTTCCTTAATATATCCCTTCCTACACTTTGGACAAATATCGCCAGTTTTGCCTGCAAAGATTTCCTTATTTTGTGCAAAATCACACTTGTCGCAATAATAAAATGTATCCTCCCCATTGGCGTCCAAGACCTGAAATTCATGGGTAAATTTATCTGTAAATACCCCACCTGAAGCCTCGACAACCTTAAAATTAAATCCCAAACGCCTAAATATCTTTGAATATGCTTCCTTAACTTTTTCATAATATTTCATCAGATCCTCTTCGCTTATATGAGCGGAGTAAAGATCTTTCATCATAAATTCCCTACCTCTTAATATCCCGCTCCTTGCCCTCGGCTCATTTCTAAACTTTGTTGAGAAGTGATAAACAGAAACCGGTAGATCGGTATAGCTTCTTATATTCTTGCGTAGTAAGTCCATAACAATTTCCTCGTGGGTAAAAGAAAGCGCATATTCTTTTTCACGCGAGTCTTTTAGTTTGTACATTATCTCGTCCGCCTTATCCCAACGCCCTGTTTCGTTCCAAATCTCCTTCGGATGAAGAAGTGGCATAAGCATTTCTTGTCCACCTATCGCATTCATTTCTTCTCTTATAATTTGGTTTATTTTTTGAACAACCTTAAATCCCATCGGAAGAAGAGTCCAACTACCTGCCATTAATTGGTCTATAAACCCGGCGCGGACCAGAAGTTTATGATTAATACTTTCTGCACCTTTCGGCGCTTCTTTTCGGGTTTTGGGAAAAATTTGAGATTGTTTCATATATTATTTATCGACTAAATTTACCTTCTTCCAAACATTACGTATTCTATCTAAATCACGGCCGGGAATCTCCGGCAACCCGGACATTACCGGATATTGTAACTCCGTATGAGGTCCCCAAATCAACCTTACATGCAAGCCGTTAGTGTTAACAGGTGCATAATACAATTTGTAGCCAGCTCCCAAAATGTCTGGCAACTCACCGTAATAAACCGAATCGTGTCTATCAGAACTCTTGCCAAAAGTTCTTTGAGTCACGACTTCTCTACCATCCTTAGTGATTGTGAAGTTATGCCCCGGAATGTCCAAGAAATCTAAAACTGCTGATTTCCCCGGATAAACCAGCGGGCCGATTGATTGATGATCAACCCCCCTCAACTTAAATACATCAGAGTTTATGTGGGAATTTCCCACCAATAGTATTCCCGGACAACTTATCGTCTGACAAGCCGCTAAATCTATTTCCTGACCGGGAGTAAGAAGTTGTCTAACGACGGGCTCCATATTCTGGAATCGCCGCTGGGCAGAAAATTCCTGTTGACCATTACCTCTATTGTCATTATCTAAACCGCCCATAAATTTCTCCTGACTGCCACAATTTTATCACGATGAAAGCTATAACACGAGGTATTATTTCATTAGAGAATTTACGAAATTCAAAATTCCACCAGCTTTAACTACCCCTTGAATATCGTGTGTTGTAATCAAGAGAAGGAGTATCAAAAGAATAACAAATCCCGCCATATGAATTGCGTTTTCAACTTTGGGATTAACTCTCTTCCCAGCCCCTTCAATTAAAATAAAGAAGAGACGGCCCCCGTCAAGTGCCGGAAGGGGTAAGATATTTATAACTGCAAGGTTAATTGAAATTATTCCGACAAAATTAATTGTAGGTAAAATTCCTTGCTTGATAATGAAATCCAAGATTGCAAAAAGACCAACCGGGCCGACAGTTCCCTCCGCAATTTTTCCTTGAGTAGCCTCCCTGGCAACCCCAAAAAGGCCAAAAACTATCGTTTTTGTAGTGTTATATGAATCGATTATTCCGTAATAAGCTCCATAAAAAGGTCTAAGGATGACAGGTGGGTAATATGTTTCCTGAGAGGTTAAGATAAGGCCCATGTAATATTTTCCAGTTTTCTCGTCCTGTTTCGTACCAACTTTAATTTTCTTTTCAACACCACTCGAAAGTAGTAACAGATCGTGGCTGCCACTTTTGCTTGTAACCAGTGAGGTGACATCACCCGAGGTTTTGACCTCTTTGCCATCAACTGAAACTATTTGATCACCAACTTTTATACCGGAGGTTATAGCAGGACTTTCCGGGGCAATATCAACGACCACAACTTTCCCCGTCTCCCTTAAAATTCCCAAAAATGAATAAACGATGGAAAAACAAACTATCGCCAGCAGGAAATTCATAATAACTCCGGCAACAACAATCGAAATACGGGCTTTTTTGCCCTTTCCTAAAAACGATCTTTTCGGATTCGTAACTGCCTCATCATCGGTTTCTCCATGAAGACGGACAAAACCACCAAAAGGCAACCAGTTGATTGAATAAATCGTCTCGCCAATTTTCTTTCCAATTAGTCGCGGTGGAAGACCGAATCCAAACTCTTCCACCATTACTCCGGCGCGTCGCGCCATAATAAAATGGCCGAATTCATGAACCAAAACAAGAAGCGATAAAACAGCTAAAAAAATAATGATCGAGACAATCATAATTGACCTAATTATACTAATTAACCTAATTTCTAAGGAAGAACCAATTTCTAATTGGAGGGTTGGAAATTAGATTTGCAAAAGTTCCTGCTTTTTCTTTTCCCCTATTTCCTCAATTTTTGCAATGAAACCGTCCGTAATCTCCTGAAGTTTTTTTTCGTCGGCAAACTTTTCATCTTCTGTAATTTCTTTTGCTTCAAATTTCTTTTTAATCTCATGCATCTCATCGGCACGCACTTGGCGGATCATTACACGCCCAGCTTCCAGTTTTTGCCCCAAAAGCTTAATATACTTATCCCTATCTTCCGTAGTTAAGGGCGGCATAACAATCCTTATTATTTCTCCGTCAATATTTGGATTCATGCCAATATTTGCTTCAAGTATTCCTTTTTTAATATCCCCAATTATTGATTTATCCCAAGGGGAAATAACTATTTGGGCTGGATCCGGCGCTGTAATACTTGCAAGTTCCATTATTTTGAGTCGCTGAGTTCCGCCATACGCCGGGCAAATAACATTTTCAACAAGTGCGGGGCTAGCTCTACCGGTTCTGATTCCAGCCAAATCGGCAAACACGGAGTCAAGCGCTGATTGCATTTTTGAAGAAATCGAAGGGTCAACCATTACTTACCCAATTCTACACGAATGACCCTGCCAAGTCTAACGTTCTCGCCAGTCTTGGCTATAACCTCTTTAATAAGGTCAGTGATGGTTTTTGAGGGATCTTTGATAAACTCTTGCCTCTCAATATCTTTTTCGCCCATGGATGCTACCTGCATAGCAATATCCCGTCCCAGTGTTTCAAAAAGGTCGTTTCTGGCAACAAAATCTGTCTCAGAAAAAAGCTCAACTAAAGAAGCAACTTTACCGGTGTGGTGAACATAAGCAAAAATTTTTCCTTGACCAGTCTCGCGTCCTTCTCTCTTGGCAACTTTCTCAAGTCCTTCTTTCTTCAAAATCGTTAACGCCTTCTTTTCGTTACCACCAACCTCATCTAAAACCTCACGTACCCGGATGATTGCAACTCCTGTTTCCTCTCTTAATTTTTTGATTAAATTAATATCAATTTTTCCCATGTTTTTTCTTCCCTTCGAGTATAGCTTCCTTGACTAAATCGAGAACCAATGAAACTGCATGGGCTCCGTCGTCATTCATTGGTATTACATAATCGATAGGGCTTGGATCAGCATTACTATCAACTATTCCAACTACCGCCACACCCTTTGCATTC
>JAKAJP010000032.1 GCA_021824915.1 bacterium | reverse complement strand
CGAAAAAGTTTATATTGAGACTCCAGAGGAGTATCAAGGGATAGTTATTCAAAAATTGGGCATGAGACACGCCAAGATGGATAACTTAGAAACAACCGAAGGAATTACTTATCTGGAATTTACAGTTGCAACTAAAGAACTTATTGGTTTTAGAAGTGAATTTATTACAGACACCAAAGGTCTTGGAATAATAAATGCTGCTTTTTACGAATTTCAACCAGACGACGGATTTAGTAGAGAGCGCGAACGTGGAAGCCTAGTCGCCTACGAAAGTGGCGAAACAAGGCTTTACGGAATGACTCAAATCCAGGATCAAGGAGAGCTTTTTATTGGACCTGCTGTAAAGGTTTACAAAGGCCAGGTTGTAGGACAACATAGTCGTCCGAGTGACCTGCGGGTTAATGTCTGCAAAGAGAAGAAACTTTCAAACATGAGAAGTAAGGGTGAGGGAACAATGGAGCACTTCAACACTCCCCGCGAAATGGGACTTGAGGATGCCTTGGAATACATTGACGACACGGAACTAGTCGAAGTTACTCCAAAATCAATCCGTATAAGAAAAATAATTTTGGATGAAATTGAAGCCAGAAAACAGGCTAAACTTGCCAAAAAACAATAGATCAATTATTATTTGACCATAGTTAATCTTCGCATTGATACGGACTCACCAACCGGGGAGCAAAAATTAACTACCACGAGAAGCAAAAGAAGTGGAACCACGGATGAATTGCCGTCTTCTTCAGAGTAATATTAAATTATGTTAGACAGCTTGCGACATTCGTGTGCACATCTTTTGGCGGCAGCCGTGATGGAACTTTGGCCAAAAACCAAAAGAACGATAGGACCCTCAATCGAAGATGGTTTTTATTATGATTTTGATTTCGGGGACGTAAAAATATCTGAAGAAGACTTTCCAAAAATCGAGGAAAAAATGCACGACTTGGTTAAAAATTGGAAAGGTTTTGAGAAGAAAGAAGTAACAGAAAAAGAAGCACTCGAAGCATACAGAGATAATGAATACAAACAAGAACTCATAGGTGAGTTTGTCGAAAAAGGTGAAGAATTGACATTCTACGAGTCTGGTAACTATTCCGATCTCTGTCGCGGTGGACACATCAAAAATCCCAGCGAGGATCTTAAACACTTCAAGCTCTTATCTGTTGCGGGCGCATATTGGCGGGGCAGCGAGAAAAATAAAATGCTCACCCGCATTTACGGAACGGCTTTCTCGACCCAAAAAGAACTCGACGAATATTTAGAAAGAGTGGAATTAGCTAAAGCTAGGGACCATAGGAAATTAGGCCGTGAAATGGACCTTTTTAGCTTCTCGGAATATGTTGGGAGCGGAATGCCGTTATATACCCCAAAGGGTGCACTTATCAGAAAACTTCTAAATGACTACATCGAAGAAGAACAGATAAAGCTGGGCTACACTCAAGTTTGGACTCCACAAATTGCAAAAGCTGAACTTTTCAAACTTTCCGGACACTACGATAAATATAAAGACGATATGTTTTTGGTGAAATCACACTACTCCGAAGAAGAATTTTTCCTTAAACCGATGAATTGCCCACAACACACACAAATCTATGCAGCACGTGCCAGATCTTACAAAGATTTGCCTCTTCGATATAGCGATTTTGCAATGCTTTATAGGGATGAAAAGCCTGGGGAGCTAAACGGGTTGGCCCGCGTCAGATCTTTCTCAACAGACGACTGCCATATTTTTTGCCGCGAAGACCAGGTTGACGAAGAAGTCGACAATGCCTTGGCCATGACCAAAAAAGTAATGAATACTTTTGGTCTTAAATATAGATACAGACTTTCCACACGAGACCCCGAACACCCAGAAAAATATCTGGGGGATCCGAAAATCTGGGAAAAGACGGAAAAATGGGCAGTTGAAATAATGAAAAGGAATAAAATTGACTATTTTGATGCGCCGGGAGAGGCAGCTTTCTATGCACCAAAGATGGATCTTATGGCAACTGACTCATTGGGACGCGAATGGCAACTTTCCACAGTTCAAATTGATTATGTCCAGCCAGAAAGATTCGGTCTTGAATATACAAACTCGGATGGCGGAAAAAGCAGACCAATAATGATTCACCGGGCAGTTCTGGGATCTTCCGAACGCGCTATGATGATTTTGATAGAGCACTTTGGCGGTAGTTTTCCAACATGGCTGACTCCGGTTCAAGTTAAAATGCTCCCAATTACAGAAAGAAATAATGACTATGCAAACCGCGTTGCCAAAATACTCAAAGATAATGGTATTAGGGTTGAGGTTGATGACAAAAATGGAAGATTGCAGGCAAAAATCCGTGATGCTCAGCTTGAAAAGGTTTCCTACATGCTCATTGTCGGGGATAAAGAAGAACAAGCCGACAAAGTCGCTGTACGAAGGCGTGATGGGAAGGACTTTGGAGCGGTTGATTTAGAAAAGTTCGTGGAAGACATTAAGAAAGAGATAATAGAGAAAAAGTAAGAGGTGTAGCCTCAAATCCACCCGATGGGTGGAAAAGTAAGAAAAACTATACAGTCTTTAGACTTAGACCTCCGTCAACAACGACAACTTCACCTGTCATTGCATCATTCTCAAGAATCGCAATTGCCATTTGGGCAATTTCCTCAGGCCTTATAAAACGTCCGATAAGTTGATCTCTACCTAAAACTTTCTTCTCTGCATCCGTAGTAACTTTCCACATCGGAGTATTTACGTAACCTGGACTTATGGCATTAACACTAATTTTTGGCGCCAGCTTTTTTGCCAAAGTTCTAGTGAGACTATTGATAGCAGCTTTTGCTGCAGAATAAGCGATATCGTCCGGGTATCCCATCCACTCGTCTGCATACTCCGAGGAGATATTTAAAATCTTTCCACCAGCTTTCATTAAAGGAACTGCAGAGCCGGTACACTTCACAGCCCAAAAGAGATCTGCTTCAAAAGTTTTTCGCCAAGCTTTCATATCAAATTGATCCTCCGGCGCGACATCAATCCCTGCATTGTTTATAAGAATGTCTAATTTATGAATCGAAGAAAAAAACTTTTCTACTCCAGAATTGTCGTTCAAATCTACTTTATACTCTTGAGCTACTCCGCCCGTAATCTTGATTGTCTCTTTGGCGCCAGCCTCTCCTGAATTGTAAGTAAAAATTACTTTGCAACCCTCATTAACTAAAGCTCGGCAAATTGATTGTCCGATACCGCTGCTCCCTCCAGTAACTACGGCAACTTTATTTCTTAGATCCATGTTTTTCCGAAGAAAGAACTAAAAACTTGGGTTTATATTCCGTATATCGATACCATTTTGGCTTAAAAACCAAAAATATAGTTGCCGGATCGTCTTTCCATTTTTTGGCTCCCGGGTGCTTTTTGTAATGAATTTTATGGATTTTTACCAACTCTTTTTTATCGCGAACCGTCTTTACATCCCCATCCATCTGCAGAGTCTTAAACTCCTTTTCGCTAAAACCTGCAACAAAAGAGCTTTTTACAGATTTACCAGTCAAAAGAGCCTGACACTTCCTGCTGGTGTTTTCTGTTTGAATGTAAACTTCCAGAGGCTTGTCTTTATGAGAGTAATGAAGCGCCGCTGCGTGTGGGGATCCATCTTTAAGTAGTGTTGTTAGAGAACAAACTCTTTGCTTACTCAAAAAACCCAAGACTTTTTTGTCCATTTCAAGTAGAATTATAATCAGGTTAACCAGTGAGTCAATATGTGCTTGCGAAAAGGCCATAATTTAGCTACAATTCGACCTAGAACTTAAGTTGGGAAAAACTAACCTTTTTTGGCGAACAGATTTTCAGATTAGAGCAAGTCGGCTTAGGGTCGTGGGGAGTGATGGAAAGTTGATAGGGGAAATGCCTCGGGATGAGGCAGTCAAGAAAGCACACGACGAGGGACTAACCTTAGTCGAAATAGCTCCCAACGCGGTTCCGCCGGTAGCCAAAATAGTGGACTTCGGAAAGTTTAAATATTCCGAAGAAAAAAAACTTAGGGCTCAGGCAAAGGGTGTAAAAGGCGGGGAGGTAAAAGAAATCAGATTTTCGCCGTTTATAGGAGATAACGATTTTGCAACCCGTATCAAAAGGATTAAGGAGTTTTTTGCGGAAAAGAACAAGGTCAGGGTGGTAGTAGTTTTTACGGGTCCGCAAATGAGAGTCAAACACGTTGGCTTTGACGTAATAAATAAAATCAAGGCAGAATTTGGGGATAATATAATTACAGATATGGAACCCAAATTCTTAGGAAAGCATTTAATGACAGTAATATCATATGCCAAAAGCAAAAAGCAGGAAATCGATACTAAATAGAGTCAAGATTACCAAAAGAGGTAAACTTTTAAGACGTCAAAGCTTTAGGCGACACCTAAAGTCAAGTAAATCTGCAAAGAGGTTAAAAAATCTCAGGAAAGTCAAGCAGTTCAAAGGTTATTACGCCAAGAAGCTCAGAAAAGCTCTTGGAGTAAGGCACTAACATGGCTAGAACAAAATCACCATCAGCAATTCGTCATAGAAAAGTCTTAAAACAGGCTAAAGGCTTCAGACAGGCACGCCGCCGAAGGATTCAAACAGCCAAAGAGGCCGTACTTCACGCCGGCGCTTATGCTTATCACGGAAGAAAACTGAGAAAGCGCGATATGCGAAGTCTCTGGATAGTCAGAATTTCAGCGGCGGTTAGTGCGTTGGGAGTTTCATATTCAAAGTTTGTGGCCGGACTTAAGAAAGAGAAAATTGGGTTAGATAGAAAAATTCTAAGCGACATTGCGAGTTCCGACCTTGAAACTTTCAAAAAAATTGTTAAGGAAGCAGGATTTAAATTTACCGACTCAAAGTAAGAGGGGGTAAATTTGTTTTTTTCAAACCTCCTCAAAAAGGAGGTTTTTTAATGTAAAATAACCTTATGCAGGAAGAGATTATTAATATAAAAAATGAGGCAATGGCTCAAATAATGGGGGCTAGCGACGTTTCCGAACTCGAGCAATTAAAAATCAATTATCTCGGAAGAAACGGAAAAATAAACTCTCTTATTAAAAAATTAAAAGACGTACCGGTTGACGAGCGAAAACAGGTCGGTATCACCCTCAATCTCGCTAAGCAAACAATCAATAAATTAGTTAACGATAAACATCAGGAATTAATTAAATCGCTAACAGAAAAACGCGAATGGTTTGATCTAACCATTCCGGGGGTTAAGCCAGAGCGGGGACACTATCACCCTTTGACTACCGTGCTCAAAGAGGTCAAAACAATTTTTAATCACCTCGGATATCAAATTGCTGACGGACCTGAAATTGAAACTGATTATTACAATTTCGAGGCGTTAAACATTCCCAAGGACCACCCATCACGCGACACTCAAATGACATTTTATGTCGATGACAAAGAAAAACACATACTTCGTACACAAACTTCAGCCATGCAGGGAAGGGTAATGAAAGATATGAAGCCGCCTTTTAGGGTCCTTGCGCCCGGGAGAAACTTTCGATATGAACAAGTTGATGCGTCACATGGATTTGAGTTCTGGCAGGTAGAGGGATTTGTAGTCGATGAAAATATACATCTAACTGATTTATTTGGAACAATAGACTATGTGCTCAAGGAACTTTTTGGTTCAGATGTTAAATTAAGGTTTGCCACAACCAACTTCCCATTTGTTGAGCCGGGAGTGGATACCTATATGCGCTGCACCATCTGTGGCGGCAAGGGTTGCTCTTTCTGCAAAAACTCCGGCTGGAGTGAAATAATGCCGGCGGGTATGATTCATCCAAATGTTTTGAAAACCGCCGGAATTGACACGAAAAGATGGAACGGCTTTGCTTTTGCCATCGGACTTTCAAGGATTGTAAACCTGCGCTATCAAATTAAAGACTTAAGAACTCTGACAACACCCGACATGAGAATACTTAGTCAATTTTAAGATGTTAATTCCTCTAAGCTGGCTTAAAGATTTTGTAGAAATCAAATTATCACTCAAGGATTTGATGTGGAAAATGACGGAGGCAGGATTAACCTGCGAGTCATACAAAAAGGTCGGAGATGAAATAGTTCTTGACGTTGAAGTAACTGCAAATAGGCCCGATTGGATGAGTATTATTGGAGTTGCAAGAGAAGTTGCAGCAATTCAAGGAATTAAATTAAAAACCAGAAAAGAAAATGCTTTACCCAAAAAATCGGCTAACTTTCCAATAGATCTGATCCCTGACTTTAATTTGTTTGATCGATGGACCGGAATTGCAATTAAAAACGTTGAAATCAAGCCGTCCCCAAAATGGCTTGCGGATAGAATCAGACTCATGGGCCACACACCAATAAATAATGTCATAGATATCACTAACTACGTAATGTACGAGTTGGGAATTCCTATGCATGCGTTTGATTATGACGAAATCGCAGGCCAAATTATGACCGTTCAGCTTTCAAAAGGCGGCGAAGATTTTACGTCAGTTGATAATTTAAGTTACAAACTCCCCAAAGACGCAATTATAATCCGCGATGCAGAGCGTTTAATAGATTTAGCGGGCATCAAAGGCGGATTAAATTCCGGAATAAAAGAAACTACTAAAAATGTCTTCTTGCATGTAACTATCGACAATTCAGTGCTGGTTCGAAGGACTTCAATAGCATTGGGCTTAAGAAGTGAGGCTTCTGCAATTTACGAAAGAGTTCCCGACAAAGGTGGAACTATTAATTCCATAAAAAGAGCAGCCAGTTTAATTCTGGATCTTACGGGAGGACAAGTTGCATCGGATTTAATCGACTTAAGGAAAGAGAAATTTGAACCGTGGGAGATAACCTTAACGGAAGAAAAATTAGAAAAAGTCTTGGGGATAAAAATTGAGACTAAGTTAGTTGTCAATATTTTATCCAAACTTAACCTCAACCCAAGAAAAACTTCAAAGGGAATAGCATGCACTATACCAACTTACCGGGGAGATCTAAAAATTGAGGAGGACTTAATTGAGGAAGTTGCTAGAATTTACGGATATAACAAGTTTCCAATGACGCTTCCAACCGGCCGCATTACCAAAAATAAAATCCCTTACTATTTTGACGACTCGATACATCTTGCATTAAAGGAGATATTGATCGGCGCTGGTTATACGGAGGCAATGACGCTTTCCTTAATTTCGAAAGACATAATTGAAAAATTCGGTCTCAACCCAAGCGATCACGTCAAAATAGAAAACCCAGTAAGTCTTGATTATGAGTACATGAGAACGACTCTAATTCCGTCGCTTCTTGCCGCACTAAAACTCAACACAGAGGAAAAACTAAAAATATTTGAAATAGACAAGGTATATCCTTCCGAAAATTACAAACTAACAGTCGTCACAAAAGGAGTAGATTTTAGAGAGTTTAAGGGTCTTGTTGATTTGATCTTCGAAAAACTAAATATTAATAATTATAAAATTGAATTTGAGACTAATAAATCTTACATGCACCAATCTGTCGCTGGAATAATAAAAATGGGGGAAACATTAATCGGAGAGTTTGGCGCATTAAGTCCAAGAGTTTTAAACAACTTTGAAATAAAAAACAAGGTCTACTGCCTCGAATTTGATATCAAGGCCTTGGAAAAACATACTAGAGTTAAAATATTTGAGTCGGTTCCTTTGGTTCCACCACAAATCGAAGATTTAACACTAGTCTTCCCGGCAAAAACAAAAATAGGAGAGGTTGTGGGTCTAATAAAATCGGTTAGCCGGTTAATCAATAAAGTTGAGTTAAAAGACATTTACCAAGATTCTTATACATTTAATATTTGGTACCAAGGTAAAACAAACTTAACCGATCCTGAAGTAAAAGAAATCAGAGAAAAAATCCTTAAACTAATTGAGCAAAAATTCGGTGGAATTATTAAGGAGTAGGAATTGGTGTAGGTGATGTGGTGGGCATGGGTTCACCAACAGCAACGGTAATAACACGGTTAGATTGATGACTTTGAGAATCGGTGGCATCTGCTTCAATAGTATAAACTCCTGTAGCTAAACCCGATAAATCACACTTATAGCTATTTGCGCCATTCGTGTAACTACACTTTTGATCGCCGTTGAGTTTTAGAATTACATTAACAATATTTGAACTGGAGTTTGCCGTAAACTGAACAGTAAAATGATCTGGAAGACTTTCCGTCTTATCTGTCGGGCTGGTAATCTGAACGTCTAAAGGATTGCTTGAGCCGCAATAGTCACTTGGCGGGTGATAGCGAGGGTCACTCTGTCCGTTTAACCAATTTATAATTCCCTCCTGCCACTTATTAGGCTGCCCCGGCCCAGCTGTCGGGTCCTCCTCCTTAAAAACAAAAAATTCTTTATTGTCATAATTTCCAGAAGATACATCACTGGGGTTCGCCAACTTTCCATCACTTTTACAGACTTTAAGCATTACATGTACCGAATCGTCTCCAGGCTCAGTCCCCTTAATAAAACGCTCCATCTTCGACGGGAATCCATCGTGAGAACGGTAACCGGAAACACTATCGACACTTGCCGAAACAATTCCCGGCGGAGGTGTAAACGTTTTGGCTGGTTTTCCGCTTAATGCCTCAAGAACAATCCTCCTCCAAATAGGAGAGGCCCCGGAAATACCGGAGGCAACATTAAGCATCGGCGAATTGTCATTATTTCCAACCCAAACCCCAACCATCGCATTATCATTTCCCCCAACGGTCCAGTTATCACGTTTGTCATTTGTAGTTCCAGTCTTTACCATTACATTGGGAACATTAAGATATGAGTTTGTTCCAAACTCAGGAGCGCGAGCTGCATTATCGGAAAGGATGTCATCTATTAAATATGCCTGCTCCTCTGTTAGTACTTTTTTACCTTTCTGGGGTTTAGCTTCCTCCAAAACTTTACCGTTTACATCGACTACTTTTAAGATAGAAATTGGGTCAACATGATAGCCTTTATTCACAAACCCTGAATAAGCATCGGCCATATCAAGAAGTGTTACCTCACCCCCACCCAAAGTTAACGAGAGCCCGACATGATTTAGAGTGTCATTTGTAGGCGGCAATGTAGTAACGCCCATATCAGTTGCCGTTTGAAGCACATCTTTTATTCCAACCATCGCCAACATTTTTACGGCAGGAATATTTCGGCTTTCAGCTAAAGCAGAACGCACCAAGACGGGACCAACAAATTTACCATCATAATTGACCGGCTTATATGGCGGCTGATTTGTACCACCGGGAAACTCGGTAGGAACATCCATCAAAAGAGTCGAGGCGGTATATCCTTTCTTGAAAGCGGTAACATAAGTAAATGGCTTAAACGAGCTCCCTGGCTGTCTTAAAGCAAGGGCTACATTATATTGACCATCATAATTGGGGTCGTTGAAATTCTTCGACCCAACCATGCTCAGAATCTCTCCAGTTTCCGGATCAATTACAACAGCCGCACCATTGGTTATATGCTGGTTCTCAACCTTCGAAATTTCATCAGAGACGATTTGTTCCGCCTTCTCTTGAAGTTTCAGGTCAAGTGTAGTCGTTACTTGAAGACCGCCTTGCTCGACAGCGTTAGCTCCGTATCTATCTTCAAGAATTTTCTCTACATACTGGACAAAGTGTGGTGCTTTAAAATCCGCCCCACGCGCCTGAAAAGTTATATTTGGAACTTGAGCATCAGCCGCCACTTCCTGGTCGTGAGTAATATACCCATCCTCACGCATTCTCCTTAAAACGTCATATGTCCTTTGAACATACGCTTTGGGAGTTCCAGAATAAGGGGAATAAACAGATGGGCTTTGTGGTAGTCCCGCTAAAAACGCACTTTCGACGAGGTTCAAATCTGAGACTTTCTTACCAAAATAGGTCTGAGCTGCAGCACCAACTCCCCAGGCAGTTCCTCCGTATGGAACTTCGTTCAGATACATTTGCAAAATTTGATCCTTGCTATACTTCTTTTCGATCTGTACTGCCAAAACAAACTCCTTCGCTTTTCTTACTAACGACCTGTCACTAGTCAAAAGTACATTCTTAACCAGCTGTTGCGTTAGGGTGGAACCACCAGCAGCCCTGCCTTCCCTAAAAATTGAGAGAAATCCTCTTAAAATTCCAACCGGGTCAAAACCTTGATGTTTGTAAAAATTTTTATCTTCTATAGAGATAGTTGCCTCCTTCAAATAGGCGGGTACGTCCTTAATATCAATTGGGGTTCTATCCTGATTGGAATAGACATCATACAAAACCTGTCCGTTCCTATCCATTATCTTTGTAGAGAAACCGGTATGTCTGACAATTTTATCAGGGGAGGGTAAATTGAAGGCCATCAAAGGCAAAACGAAAAACAAAAACACAAAAAATCCTATTACCCCAAAAAATGCAAGTCTTGCATATTTAACCAGCCTCCTGCTTCTTGCTACATTCGCTCTAAACCTGGTTCTGTCTCTCCACATCAAATCATTATATATCAGACTAGTCGAACTAATTTCAAGTTGATATACTTTAACCATGGACAAAATTGAAGAAATTTTAACAAGAGGCGTACAGCAAATATTGCCCGATAAAAAAGGTTTGGCTAATTTAATTGCAAAAAGAAGGATTAAACTCTATCAGGGGTTTGATCCTTCAATGCCATCTCTTCATTTGGGAAATTTCGTCGGGCTTATGAAGCTAAGGGCTTTTCAAAAGCTTGGCCACGAAATTATTTTTCTGGTGGGCGATTTTACCGGAATGATAGGAGACCCCACGGATAAGTTTTCAACACGGCCAAAGTTAACGAGAGAAAAAGTTTTGGAAAATGCGAAAAGCTGGCGAGAACAAGCGGGTAAGGTGTTAAACTTTGACGGCAGAAATCCAGCCAAAATAATGTTTAATTCCAGCTGGAACGACAAACTCACTTTCAAAGATCTTATAGAGATCACTTCAAACTTTACGGTTCAACAAATGATTGAGCGCGACATGTTCCAGGAAAGATTGAAAAAGAATGAACCGATACACCTTCATGAGTTTTTATACCCAGTTGCCCAGGCGATAGATTCCGTCGAGATGGGAGTAGATCTTGAAATTGGAGGGAATGATCAACTTTTTAATATGATGGCAGGAAGAACCTTGATGAAGGCAGTTAAAAATAAAGAAAAATATGTTTTAACAACAAAACTTTTAGTCGATAAGGAGGGTAAGAAGGTGGGTAAAACTACGGGAAATGCACTTTTTCTTGATTCGACACCGGAAGCATTTTATGCCGGCGTTATGAGTTTCCCGGACGAGACAATTCTTTTGGGTTTTGAGCTTTTAACCGAAGTGCCCCTTGAAGGGGTTGAGGAAAAGGTCAAAAAAGATCCAATGGGCCAAAAGAAAAATCTTGCTTTTGAAATAGTTAAATTACTTTGGGGTGAGGCAAACGCCAAAAAAGCTCAAAATAAATTTGAGCAAACTTTTCAGGAAAAAAGACCTGGGTTTGATATAAAGGTGAGTGCAGGCGGCACACTTGCAGGAACAATCTCTCCATTTACCTCATTAGCAAGTGTAAGTGATGCTAAGAGATTGATCCGACAAAACGCCGTAGATGTAAATGGAGCCGTAACAAACGACGGTTCATACATTGTTAAACCCGGAGACGAAATCAAGGTGGGAAGCAGAACTTTTCTAAAGGCAAAATAATATGTTTAGTAAAAAGGGTAAAAAAATATTTGCGGTAATTACCATAATTTCTTCGCTCGCACTTCTTTTGGGTGCAATCTTGCCATATATAATGTACTCGAGGTAATATCGAGTAATGTATTTGGACTCGGGTATTCAGGAGCTCTCCAAAATCGGACCAGTATTTGCCCGAAAATTTGAAAAAATTGGCATAAAGAGTGTTCGCGATCTCTTTTATCACGTGCCGACCAGATACGTTGATTACTCTCAAATCCTGCCAATCTCAAAACTATCTCCGGGACAAACCGTAACCATTCACGCGAAAATTAATTCAATTAAAAATATCTATTCCAGACGCGGCTTAAAAATGCAGATTGGATCGGTTAGCGACAATAGCGGAAAAATCACAGTCCTTTGGTTTAACCAACCATTCTTAATCAAAACTCTATATCCGGGGCGTTCTGTTTCTTTATCCGGAAAGGTTTCATTTTTCGGGAAACAAAAGTGCTTAACCAGCCCGGACTACGAGATTTTGACGGACGAGGAAAAACCCACAGTTCATACCGGTAGACTTGTGCCTATTTATTCCGAAACTTCGGGGCTTTCCTCTAAATGGATTAGAACAAAAATTAAAGAGGCTTACCAATCCATTGAAAAAATCGACGACTACTTACCCAAAAATACTCTTGAAAAAGAAAAACTAATAGATCTCAATAGCGCAATTTATAAGGTCCATTTTCCTAAAAATCTGAGGGAGATGGAGGTGGGGCGTGAGCGCCTGGCGTTTGACGAACTCTTAAACCTGCACCTCAAAAGTTTATATAGAAAAAATACATGGAAGAAAAATAAGCTAACCGCCAAACTGCCAATCAACAAAACCTCAATAAACCAATTCATCAAAAATCTTCCGTTTGTTTTAACCAATTCCCAAATGAATGCCATTGACGAAGTTTTAGACGATATGTCAAAACCAACCCCCATGAACCGCCTTTTGGAAGGAGATGTTGGAAGTGGAAAAACCGTAATTGCAACCGTCGGTGCATTTGCAACCTTTCTTAACGGATTTCAGTCCGTAATTATGGCTCCAACTCAAATTCTCGCCGAACAGCACTACCAAACATTCAAAACGCTGCTAGCGCCATTTAATATTAGAATCTCATTGATAACCTCAGGTATTAAAAAAATTGAGTTGGGAAGAAGTGATATTTTTATCGGGACACACGCGCTAATTCACCAAAAAATAAATTTTGACAAAGTTGCATTTGTTGTAATTGACGAACAACACAGGTTCGGCGTCGAACAGAGGGCACATCTCGTCAAAAAATCGGGCACGCCGCATGTGCTAACAATGACTGCCACCCCAATCCCAAGAACCATAGCGCTTACTACATATGGGGATTTGGACTTATCAATTTTGAAAGAAATGCCGAAAGGACGTCAAAAAATAACTACATGGGTCGTTCCTGAGCAAAAAAGAAGTGACGCATATGAGTGGATCAAAAAACAAATTAAAGAAGGTGGTTCCCAGATTTTTATTGTTTGTCCACTTATTGAAGATTCAGATATAGAAACTTTGTCCGATGTGAAATCGGTTACAAGTGAGTTTGAAAAACTTAAAAAGATCTTTTCAAAACAAAGGCTAGGGCTTTTACATGGTCGGCTCAAATCAAACGAGAAAGACAAAATCCTGAATGGATTCAGAAACCATCAAATTGATATTCTGGTTACCACCCCCGTTGTCGAAGTCGGTATTGATATCCCAAATGCTAGCGTGATATTGATCGAGGCGGCCGAAAGATTTGGGTTGGCGGGATTACACCAACTCCGCGGTAGGGTTGGTAGGGGAGATAAAAAATCATATTGTCTTCTTTTTTCCAATTTTCACTCCGGCAATGCCTACAGAAGACTGAAGGCAATGGAAACCTATCACTCAGGTTTTGAGTTAGCCGAACTGGACTTAAAAATGCGCGGCCCCGGGGAGATATTTGGCACAGCCCAATCCGGCTTTCCCGAACTTAAGATTGCCAGCTGGGGAAACATCGAGCTAATAAAAAGAAGTAGAGAACTAGCTGAGGATGTTGTCAAAAACCCCAAAAAGTACCCCAATTTATCACCGAAATTGGAAACCGGA
>JAKAJP010000010.1 GCA_021824915.1 bacterium | reverse complement strand
CATTCTATCGAAACGAAGCGCATTTATCATTTCATTGGTAAACTCTTCAGAAGTCACAAAAGCCATGTTTTTATTTTTTTCTCTAATGGCTATAGAATATCCAATAGCGCTCATTAAATGGGTTTTGCCCAAACCAACACTTCCATAAATAAATAATGGGTTATAACTTCCTCCAAGGTTTTCAGATACAGATCTGGCGGCTGCATGCGCAAACTGATTGCATGACCCAACTACAAAGCTTTCAAAAGTATACCTTGGATTTAGGTTACGTTTCCTAACAAACTCATTATTTTTAAGAGTTAGTTGTTGAGGTTCAACCGTATCACCGCATTCAGCGATTGGTTCCTGAGAACTGGATTCACCGCGAATCACAAATTCAATTCGTAATTCAGCGCCAGTCAACTCAAAAACAGTGGCGGAAATTAGACTGAGATAGTGGTCTTTTATCCAAACAACAAAGAAATTATTTGGCGCAGAAAGTACGATTTGTTCTTCAGATACGTTTTCACAGAGAATAGGGGAAAGCCAGGTTACGAAAGTATGTTCGTTCACCTGATCGCGAAGTTTTTTCAGACATTGTTCCCAAAGGGTTATCATCTAGAAATTCTAACAAAATTAATAAGATATTATTTTTTAACGGTATCATGTGACTCATATATTTTCAAGTTAATTCTTCCGAAAAACCGATTGTGTCTAAAAGCCTAACAAGTTCGTCGTTTGAGTAAAAATGAAATTCAATTTTTCCTGATCCGGCGGATTGGGACCGTACTGTAACTTTTGTCGAAAATTGTCTGGATAGACTCTTTTCAAGCTGGGCCATGTTGCACGAAGATTCATTTCGCTGGATCTTATTACGGTTTTCCTGTTTGTCTTTATAATTTTGAACAATCCTTTCAAGTTCTCTTACAGATAACTTACGTCGGACAATTTTTTCCGACAAAGATAACTGGGTTTCTATATGATCAACCGCTAGTAAAGTTCTCGCATGACCCATTGAAATTTCACGATTTCTAACGCTGTTTTTTATTGGTTCAGGTAAACGAAGTAATCTCAGATGATTAGTTATATCTGTTCTATCTTTTCCAATACGTGTAGCTAATACCTCATGAGTATATGAAAATTTCATAATCAAAGTTTCGTATGCTTCGGCCGTGTCAAGTGGATTCAAATCTTCCCTTTGAAGATTTTCAATCAAAGCTATTTCAAGAGATTCCTTTTCGGTGACATCGCGTACTATAACTGGCAGACTTTGAATTTTAGCTAAAATAGCCGCTCGCCATCGTCGTTCACCAGCCACGATTTCATAAGTCCCCTCATTGGTAGATCGTACTATTATAGGTTGAATTAAACCAATTTCGGCAATTGAAGAAGCTAATTCGCTCAAGCTTTGATTATCGAAACTTTGTCGAGGCTGGTTTGGATTTGGCTGAATTGTATGAACTGGAACCATCTTTGCCTGAATATTGGAAATATTTAAATTTTCATCAATTTTTGGAGGAATTAAGGCGTCCAGTCCCAAACCTAAGGCATTACGCTTTTTAACAGTTTCTTTTTGTTTCAGCATCCAGAATCTCCTTAGTGAGAGCCATGTAACTAGTAGCGCCAGTAGATTGTGGATCATATATCATCACTGGTTTTCCAAAACTAGGCGCTTCTGAAAGTCTTACATTTCTGGGTATAACCGTTTTAAAAACCCTATCCGCCAGATTCTGCCTAACATTATCAACGACCTGATGACATATGTTGTTCCTGGAATCAAACATGGTTAAAACGAAGCCCTCAATAAATAAAGCTTCATTAAAAATATTTTGAACCTTTTGAACTGTATTTATAAGGGCGCTAACTCCCTCCAAAGCATAATATTCGCACTGAATCGGAATAATTACAGACTGAGCCGCAACCAACGCATTTAAAGTCAAAAAACCCAAAGATGGCGGACAATCTATCAATATGTAATCATAATCGTTCTCAAGAACACCTATCATTTTAGAAAGGAACTGTTGTCTATTTTCAAGGACCACGAGTTCAACCTCAGCCCCTATTAAACTTTGGGAAGAGGGAATAATAAAAAGATCATTGATTTCAGTATGTTTTATTATTGAAGACGGTTCTATCTGGCCAATAAGCGCCTGGTAAATTGACGGCTCCCCTGAGGCAAGCCTGAACCCTACTCCAGTAGATGCATTAGCTTGAGGATCAATATCTATTAAGAGCGTCCTTCTCTTTAGCATCGCCAGACAAGCGGATATATTAACCGCTGTAGTGGTTTTGCCAACCCCACCTTTTTGATTACATATACAAATCACGCGTAACATAGTTCAGCATCCACAATATATTGTGTGCTGAAGCAATATCATAAAAGAGAATTATTAGACAACGTAAAAATGGAGTCATATCAAACGTAGCAAAACAAGGTATTATGATGAAACCAGAAATAGCAGTTTCCTGACTGAAAAAATTCACACGCTAATCTAACTGATACCTGATAACACAGCGGCTTAAATTAAAGTATGGCAATTTTCCAGTCCAACTTTCGACTCGATGATACCCGACAAATTCAGTTTCCTCGACGCCTGGCTGTCCAGAATACATTCGTATTACTGATCCGCCTGAATTCAATATTCTTGGGATATTCACATACTTTAAGGATTTTTTAGGCAAAGCTCTGAATGAAACCACATCAAATTTATTGGAAATATGACTTTTAAAATAATCCTGGAATTGAAGATTGATAAACTTTATTGTCGTTAACCCCAATTCTTTAGCCACT
>JAKAJP010000002.1 GCA_021824915.1 bacterium | reverse complement strand
GTGATTTCGTAAGCAAGTTTACGAGATGAAGCTGAAGCCGGAGGAGACCTATTTAATTATTAAATTGTTTGGAGAAGGGAAACCGCAAGATTTTAATGGAAAGTCTGTGCCTGAAAAGATCTTGAACTGGTTCATAATGAAGGCAAAAGATAAAAACAAGCTTCAATATCGGGCCTTGATGGAAGCTTTGCTCTTGGAGGACGCGAGAGAGGAAATTAAAAGGATCTCGTCATTGGGGCCCGATCTGGAAAAAGTTGAAGCCCTGGACGCCCTTGTTGAAAGAGTAAAACAGAGAGCGGGCACGCTTAAATTAAAAGAAATAGGTCTAAGTTTAGAAGAAAAGCTGGCCCGTGCGGTTGTGCGAGGCGGGTTGGTAACAGATCTTGGCTTGGGAAAGTCCCTAAAGCTTGGTTGGGGGTATGAACACGGACCGCAGTATTTTATCCGTAAAAAGGATGGAAGTTTGTTTAAAGTTAGTAAAGATTTCGTGGAGAAATATCCTCCCAGTGAAAATAAAGCACTATATGCAAAAATTGAAGAAAATGGAAGAGACATATCTTTTGCTGGAATTCACACGGGTAAGGATGATTATACGCCTGGTTGGCCGTTTCACCACGATTTGGTTTATGATAGGAGAGCATCAAAGCGCGCGGGATTAATTCTTGCAACATCATCGAACTTTAGAGAATGGGCCGTCCAATTTCCACCAACTCACTGGCCTGATATCCTTTGGAAAGCCGGTGGTGCTTATGAGCGGGACCCAGAACTCAAGAAGGCGATAGATTATATATTTGGCAGAACTAAGGACGGTTTGGATTGGCAGAAGAAGACGGGCCTCGGTCTTAATCCTGATGTGGTGAAGATTTTGGAAAAGTTGGGTTGGGGTTGGGGAAGCGCTTGGGTTTCAAAAAGTATTACACCAACACCCGATTTGCCGGACTCCAAAGGAGAAGCAAGCCAGCACATAATTTATGCCTCGTTTATTCCTCGCGAGATTCAGGTGCTGATGTTTGAACAGACGCTAAAGCTTGGAGCCAAGGATCAACATAAGATAGGGATGACGTTTTGGGAAGAATTAATGGGGGGTGGGGTCGATGCAGAAGGAAAACTCGGGGAACCGAAGGAGTTAGATGAGGTGAATTATTTGGAAATGCAGACAGATGCTTTTGATAGATGGCATGTCAATATGAATATGATGGGAAGAGTCCTTTCGACAATGGTCGATCCCCTCAAACCAGACTTTGAAAAAGCCTTTTTTGAGAATCCTGGCGGCCTAAAGGAGTTGCTTAAGAGATTGTATCTTGGTCTCCGGGACGAGTCTATTAAGGTTAATGTGAGTGATGATATAAACAAGCCAGATTTCGTCGAAGTTCCGGGACCTCTTCTATGGTGTATTTTTGCATCGGAGCTAATCTCTCTATATGTAAGTGGCAAGAAGGATTTATTATCAATTAATTATACGGAAGGCAACGCTAAGACTCAGTTTATAAACGCTATGCAAGAATGGATCAAAATGGAGCTCTGGATGCCGGGGGATATCCCCGGAGATTTTCAGGATTTTGGTAAAACACTCGCGACGCTTACATGGTTTAGCTCATATCAGCTGAATAGAATTGCAAAGGACAATGCCGGCAGCAACGAGAGAGAAACGCTTGATAGAGCAGGCGCGGTGGTTGCGACGATTTAATACGCCAAATGATGACTGAGGAGTTTATTTTACTTCCCGACTTTTGTTAGGGTCCTTTTGGATTTTGTCCGTATCTTTCTTGAAGTCCACCAAGAACTTGGCGTTGAGCCTTATTAATGAGCGGAATTCTACTCAATACTTTCTGTACATCCTTATTACTTAGGAAATTATAAAGTCCAGCTCCGCTCATATACTCTTGATACAGACCAACGGGTCGGCCGAACACTGTATTTAGAGGAGCTTGGGCTTCGCCTATGGCCTGGCCGAACGAGAATCTTTCGCCTAGTATCATAGCCTTAAGTAGTTCAGGAACTTTCGGTATCAACGTTATACACGCAAAGCTGACAAAAAGGAATAGGAAGCCGCTAATACTTTGGCCAAAACCCAGAATTTCCGGTGTCCAAAGCGTATTAAACCAGTCCGTGTTTCCTCCCGTCCAACCAATAATTAACTGAACAATCTGCGAAATTATGTTTTGGTGGAGAAATGACAACCCGGCAAACTTGTAGGATGTCCACATAAGCTGCCAAGCAAAGATCATAAGAAGACCGGTTACGGGGAAAACAAGTAAATCAGCAAGAAGTCTTTTGAACCAATTTCCAAATCCCATACTCGGGACGAGTGTGCCGAGTAAAAATTGCAATGGCGAAGTTATTATTGCGATGTAAACGCTAATTAACGTTTTTATTAGCACCCATGTGGCCTTAAAGGAATACCAAATCATTAAAATAAGTAGCCAGACAACAAGGAGAATACCGATTATTGCAAAAATGGCTGAAGGTAGAACTTGAACAACCGAAAGAGCGCTGGCAACAAAATTCACAACAACACTGAGTAGGAAGAAGATGTCGTAGACAAGCATGTGTGTAATAAAGTAGAGCCCGGTTGCATTTGATGGGAAGATTGAATTAACCCCGTTAAATGTTCCAAATGGGCCGGTTATATTTGAGGCAAAACCTGCGGCTACGACCAGGGCTGCAAGGAGACCGCCGATTATATACATCAAATCGATCATGAACCCTGAAATTGCATAGGAGAAAGTTACAAGAACTATTGCTCCAATAATTTTCGGCAGTGCCGATTGAACGGATACAACCGTTTGTGGATTTAATTTGACCCTAAACATTATCAAGAAGGCAAAAATTATTGCGACCAAGACAAAAAGTGCGTAGGCAATATTTCTAAAACCGGTCCAGTATTTCTGGATTGGATTTAATGCCGCATAGCCGAAGCCTTGTGCGTACGCCGGCTGTACAATGCTTAATTTATCTCTCAAATTTGCCAAGTACCCAATTCCGGATATGGGCCTATTTTTATAGTCAAATAATTGTGCCAAGAAGGGTGCATTTGTGCTGTTGTAACTGGTTTTACTTAGACTTTTGAAATACTGGTCAAACTTCTTAAACCTATCCAGAAGTGCCGTTCCGCAGGTATCAACATCCGACGAACCGCCTACAATTCCAAAAAAACAGGCGACCACCTTTTGTGTGTCTGGATCCATGTTTAGAGGTAGAGAGATTAAACTATATACAACCCATTGAACTTGGGCTGCTGTATATCTTTCTCCAAAAATCTCGCTTGGATTTTGGTCGTTATAGACCTTGTGATACCAGTCAAAAAAATCCTGATTAAACCACGTTCCTGTGGTTGGGGAGCCAGAAGAGCTTTGTGCATAAGCTTGCCAATATGGAGCAAAAGAAAATAGGGTTACGAAGCCCAACAAAATTGAGATGAGCAGTTTTCTCATTTGACTAAATTCATTCTAGTTGGTTGGAGCAAAAAATCAAAGCCCTTTTACCTCCCGTGGCCGACATCCCAGACACAAGCGTTGTGGCTGGGATTTGTATATCTATTAGTTATTGTTTCGCAGGTATCTCCGCTTGGACATGCGGCATCTAACCCCCCTCCGGTCGCGCAACTATTTTCTTTGGTTAAACAAGAACTCGTGTAGCCGCTTTCGGCAACTTTAATTGCGGATTCATATTGGCCATCATTCCATGTGCAGGAGGACGGGATGGTTGAGTTTAGGGAAATCCCAAAACAAGTTGCTGGCAGTCCGCCTCCTCCGGCTGCGCTCGCATGAAGGTTATATGCCTCCGCGTAAATCGCATCCAGAAGATTACATTGAGAAAGGCTAGACTCTGTCTTTGTGGGGTCGAGCTTCTGCAAGTCTTTTATGATGTGAGGAGCAATATTTTTGAAATCGTTTCCATTAAAACCCATAAAATTATCATCTCCCGTTTCGCTGCAGTTGGGAACCTTTTGGCAAGTAGCCCAGTTTTTGACATTTTGGTCCGACCAATTAAGTCTGTTGGGTTCAAAAAGTCCCTCACCAAACATTATTCCCAAAATAAGGTTGGGTGGCGTTTTGTATGTTTGAGAAGCCGCTTCGATGATTTGTTTTAGGGAGCCAGGAATTTTTCCAACTCTGGAACTTGTCCCGCCAAGTGTGCAAGATCCGGAAGCTTTTGGTAAACCTTGGGGAAGCTCCCCGCAGGTGATGTTTGTGCAGTTTTGACCACTTGCCGGAGACGGATCGGCATATCCGAGCGGGCGGAGCGCAGTTTGGATCCCCTTCAAGAAATAATCATAAACACTTCCATAGTGGGGATAGTAAAGCTGGGCATCAATTGATTTTGCGCTTCCGCCATCAGCTTTAACACTTGACCCATCTGGTTCGATAATACGGAATAAATCTCCGCCAGACTCGATTGTATAAGTAGCTTTTGAAACGGCTGGATTATCTGCGATACAAGAGACCGGAGCATCAGGGCCGGTTTTCGGATAGATTCTTCTGAATATGGAATCGCTTCCTGCGACGGTATTGTTCCAAATATCATTTACGTAGCCATATTTCGCTACTGAAGGGATTGTTACATAAACGTCAGATTTACAGGTGTGTTTGATTACTTCGGTTTGTGATCCCGGAGGACACTTTGTTCCTTTGGGTACGGCAACCGAACAGACGTAGTCAACACTCTTTTCACAATCTATTTCGGAAACATGAATATTGAGGTTATCAATTTCTATATAGCTTTTGGGTTTATCAAAAGTTGCGTCGTCTCCGGGGTTGCTGCGGCTCGGAATTATTTTGCAGGAAGGGGCTTCGACATCGCTAGTTGAAGTTGAACCTAAATTTGCTTGTCCACTTGCTCCTCCCACGCCAGGGGGATTGCCCGGCTTAAATGTCGACTTTAATAAATCGGTGAGCTGGAAATTTTCAAGGGAATGCGCGAGGTAAAGTTGTGGAGATCGTATTAAATCATAACCATGATCGGCTAATTCTACTTGGGCCTTAGCGGCAGAGGGCGAAAGCCCAGTCACCATATGTACACCTTTTTTATCAACAGTATTTGCTAGCGGCACATAAGGAAAGAGATCAGCCCATTTATTAGTTACCAAGTCTGCGACTCCGGGGATTTTAACATCAACACAAACCAGTCGGTTAATGACGGGTAAAATTACGCACTGCTTTCCCCTCCATTCGTTGTAAGCTTTTTGATAGTAAATATCTTTGTCAAATTGCCATGGCAAGGGTGGGTATTTTTTGTCCCAGGCAGATATTCCAACCCAATTAAGAAATTTATTAAGTATTGATAAATCTCCGTCGTACCAATCCTTAAGCCTCAATTCCCCATTAGCTTTTGCTCCGCCGCCGCTGTAACAGGGGACGGCCTTACCTCCGCTTTCGCAAACTACAATTTGATTATGATTTTGAGGTTCGGAAACTGACTTTGATTGAGACCCCTGTTCACCGTCGTTGTCCGTTGTGTAAGTCTGGTTTGTTGCCGCTTGTAAGATAGAACTAATCCTGGCTGCGTCCTGAATCGAGCCGGGAAGGAGTTTTTGAATCGGTCCGGAAAAATTTACCACGTCACCATCCGTGCTTTTCTCATTTCCGTTTTCGGCTTTATTGGTTACTCCGTTTAAGTATTGGCTTATATATTCATTTACTTGAGTGGCTTCATCAATTTGGTCACTTGCGTTTTGGCTATTTTTAGTCAACTGTGTGTTTCCCAAGACGGGAAGTTGGACATTTGAAAGATCGACAATAATATTTTGAAACCCGCTGCAACTTCCTCCCTTTCCGCCCCCGGCAACGGCTCCATTTTTTGTGCAGTTGAAATCAACCGGGCAACTTGTATCAGAACAAGTGGATGCATCCCATTTTGTGCTTACACTTCCGCTATTGATCACAACTCCATTGCCGCACCAATAAGTAATGTTATACGGACCGCAGCGGCTGGCTTGATAGGGCCTGTCGGAGTTGAACTCCGGATTACTGGGTGAGGCGTCACAGGGAATATTACCTCCTCCCGGGATGGCGTCAGCGGCATAAATTTTACCGGCAAAGAAAGACAGGCCGCCAACAAAAAGGATTGAGATGAAAAGAATTGCTATCTTGAATTTCCGGGGCAGAGAAACATTCATTTAATTATTTACCAATTATCTTAAATTGAGTGAGAGCGGTCACATCAACTCCTGTAATTTTGGCTATGAAGACCAAGATTAAATAAGAAAGAAGAATAATAATCAAACCGCCAATAGCGTAAGTTATGGTTTTTTGGGCGCTCTCCATAGCTTTAGGGTCACCCCCTGAAGTTATATATTTTAGTCCGCCGAGGAGAATTAAAACGAAAAGCACAATTCCGGCAAGTCCGAGAAGTGACTGAACCAGGTTTGTAAAAACTTTCTCCAAATCAGACAGCTGCGCAGGTGGCATACAAGGAACATTCTAATCTAGACTACTATTTTCCACAAGCCTATTTTAATCCTATTGTGGAATCTGCTGAAGTTGAGGAAGATTGAGGGCAAAGATATCAACTCCGAAGAATGTATGGATAAGTGAAACGATCGCCCAAGCAGCAAAAACAATTACCAAACCGACGAGAGCCGCTGTAATTTGGCTTCTGGCTGCTTCAGTCTGTCCTTTATCCCCTCCGGAAGCAATCCATCTAATTCCGCCAATAACCAAAATAAAGAAGAAAACAATTGCTGCGACGACCAGAGTCAATCTAATAAGCCCGGAAATTATTCCCGGAATACTTAGACCCACAAGGGGCTTGAAATCCGTACCAACATTTTGGAGATCAACTTTTGAACTTGTGTCTGCAAGTAATTGCATATTTCTATTATTGGATTACCAAAGGCCCGATGTCAAGTGTCATAATTGTTATACCAAAGAATATGTGAAGCAGGTCTAAAACTGCAAAAATTGAAAAGAGAATTATTATTCCAATGATAGCGTTAGTAATTGTTCCTCTGGCTGACTCAAGTGCTCCTTTATCTCCCGCAGAAGAGATCCATTTTATTGATCCCATAAGGATCATAAAAAAGAAGATTATTACTCCGGCAATAAATCCATAGCCGATTAAAGCGGGAATGGCTTGTTTGAGGAAATCGACGCCACTAAGGTCACCCAAACTCCCAAGAACGGGATTGGTGATTCCGTTGTTTGGCCCTCCGGCGAGTAAGTTATTTGACATATTACGGATTTACAACCAGACCAGCTACCCTACCAAAAAGCAAATTGAAATTCAATATATCGGGAATTCCAAGCAAGAAACCAATAAGCTTTATTATGAATATAGCTGCGATTACGACTACCAAACCAATGATGCCATTGGTTATATTTTTCCTTGAAGATTCAATTTTTCCTTTGTCTCCGCCGGCGCTGATTATTCCGATTGCTCCAATGAAGAAAACAAAAATAAACCATATGATTGCTATAATTGTCATTAACCCAATTACCGAGTTTATGAACTTTGTGAAGGTCAAAGATGCGTTTGTGGCCAGGCTGTCTCCCTCCAAGCCAAGGGGACCAAAACCTTTAAGCGGCCCCAAAGGAATTCCATTTTGAGCTTGTGCAATTAAACCCTCTGTCATTGTAATGTTGGAATCACAGGATTAACAATAAAGTCCCATCTACCAAAAATCAGTTGTCCGAATATTGCGGCCAAGACAAAAGCCCCTGCGGCAAATGCTAAGCCAAGAAGTGTCTGCCAGATTTTTGCCCAGGCCCCCTCAACTTTTTTGGGATCATCCCCTGCGGACATAAAAGCGTAGCCGGCAAGGACTAGGTTAATCAGGGCATAAATTGCCGCTCCGACGATTAAGGCCTGCAGAACTAAATTTAAGAGCTTTCCGAAAGCTTGACCCGCGTCAGCGCTTCCTGAAAGTGCGGTTTCTGGTGCAGGGATCGATCCGAAAGGGTTTGCGGCTAGAAAATTTTTCATCACAGAATATTCATACCTATGATCTGTCCGATTAATTTTACTATCCAGTAGGCTGCAAATACAACTATAAAACCCATTAGTGCCGTGGTTGCTGCTTTTTTACCCTGTTCAAGTTTTTGCGGGTCGTTACTTCCGGCGCCGGCAATCATACCAATTCCGCCAAGGATAAAGTAAAAAAGTAAAATTATTCCGGCAATTGTTAATGATGCTTTAACCAGAAGCGAAACCAATCCGCTAATATCAGTCAGTTCTGTCAGCTTAACACTGCCGTTTGATCCAAAGAATGCGCTTTTTATATCCATTTGTTTAGAGTGGTCCCAAAGATCCGCTTGTTGTGTTATTAAATATTTCGTTAATTACTGTAATTCCAAAAATCTGACCAATAAGTTTGGTGGCAAAATAAGCAATGATTACAATTACAAACCCCAAGAGGGCAGAAGTAATTTTTGCTTGTGCGGCGGCAACTCCCTTTGGATCTCCTCGAGAAGTCATCAGCTGGAGCCCTCCGAATATTAAGTAAATAAGAAGTAAAATTCCCGCGCCATAATATATAAAGGGTAAAACTCTCACAGACAGACCTCCAATATTTTCTGGAGCATTTATTTTTGCTTGGTTTTGTATATCACTAAATTTGTCTGCAAGTAATGTCATTGTCCGAATCCGAAAGCTCCTAGTCCTAGTATATCAATTCCTATCACTTTTAGTATAAAAACTGAAAAGATCAAAAGAATTATCCCCGAAATTGCGGAAGTCATAAGTTCTTGACCGGCCTTAAGTCTTTCCGGATTTCCGCTTGCAGTCATAATCATAAAACCGGCATAAACAATTAAAAGAAACGCAATTCCGCCGCCAATTCCGATTGCCCAGCGAAGGATAAATGCCATGAAAGAAGTTCCGCTATCATTTTTGAGAACCGGAACACATCCGATTGCCGTATTTACCCCGCTATCTTTTTCACCGCCTATTGGAGTGCACGTAACGCTTTGTGCAATGGCGAACCTGGGAATTATTAGGCTTTGAAGCAGAAGAAAGGAGCCAATCATTATACTTATGATCTTTTTCCTTTTCATGGTGTTTATATTTTACATTTTTTCTTGGTATAACAAAATAAGACCGGTCTTGGTAGTTTATATTCTCAACGGTGGGGCTATATAATAAGAAAAATATGCAAAGTTTAGTTACGCTGTTTCTTAAAATTCCACGAAATGTTGATGTAACTCCGGAGGCAACGAAAACTTTTTTGCTTGCTCTAACTCGGATCAATAAGGTTTCTGCCGCTAAGAGATTGTTTGGTGTACGAGCAAAGCCATTTGCTTTAGAAATCGGAGTTGTTAATCAACAAATTAGATTTATGATTACTTGTGATGAAAGCCTTGTGCCATTTATCGAGACACAAATTCAAAGCAGCTATCCGCTTGTTATTATTGAGAGAATTAAAGACCCCTTAGAAAGTCAAAATGTAGAGGTAGGAGAATTGAAACTTGCCAGCGGGAACTTTTACCCGCTCGCTACATATGATAGGTTTTCAGATGTCGATCCGCTAAGTTCTGTTCTCTCTGCTTTTTCTAAATGTGAGCCTACGGATTTTGTATTGATTCAGTTTGCGCTTGAATCTGTAGGCAATTCATGGCAATCCGCAGGACGTTTGTATGCCGAGCATGGTGATAAAAATGAAGACGGGAGTTATACTCCGAGGGCTGACAAATCTGTTGTGATTGAAAAAGTATCATATCCTGGTTTTAGAGCATTGGTGAGAATTTTGGCAAGCAAAAAAAAAGCCTTAACAGATCTTCTAAATACTTTTCAAGTCTTCGCGCGCCCTGACGGTAATTCCTTTACATTTAATCGTTCAATTTTTAAACTTCGCCATTCTTTAAGCAATGCCAGAAAGAGAGGGGTTACAGGTAATCAAATTCTAAATGTTGCAGAGCTTGCGACTTTATGGCACCTTCCGTCTGAAAAGATAAAGATCAAAGGAATTGCTTGGGGAACAAATGTTCTCTCAGAGCCGCCCGAGAATCTTCCCAACGCAATAACTGTCACAGAGGAAGATATGAGACATATCAATTTCTTTGGGAAGACCATCTTTAAAAACCGCGATACAATTTTTGGGATAAATGATTTAGATAGGCGTCGGCACGTTTGGGCTATCGGAAAAACCGGAACGGGAAAATCAACTTTAATTGCAAATATGGCAATAGACGATATTAAAAAGGATCGTGGTTTGGCAATTATTGATCCGCACGGAGATCTGTGCGATGTAATTCTCAATTATATTCCCAAGAGAAGAATAAAAGATGTAATTTATTTTAACCCTGCTGATAAAAACTACCCCATTGTAATAAATCCTCTGGAAGTAACAAATAAAGAGGAGGCAGAACTGGTTGTAAGCGGAATTATTTCCATATTCAATAAGATTTTTGGTTTTTCGTGGGGGCCAAGACTGGAATATATACTCAGAAACTCTCTTTTTACTCTTGCACAGGTGCATGGCTCAACCCTGAAAGATATTCCCTTACTTTTAACAAATAAGCCTTTTCGGGAAAAGATTGAAGATACAATTAAAGACGAAACATTAAAACTTTTTTGGATGGACGAGTTTGATAAAATGCCCGAGAAGCTTCAACAAGAGGCGATCTCCCCAATCCTAAATAAAGTTGGCCAATTTGTGACATCGCCCTTAATAAGGGCTGTTATTGGTCGGGATAAAAGTTCAATTAGGCTCGATGATATTATGAACCAGGGAAAGATTTTGATTGTAAATTTATCTCAGGGCAGGCTTGGAGAAGATAATGCCGCTCTTCTTGGTGCAATGCTGATTACAAAACTTCAATTGGCGGCGATGCGTAGAGTCGATACTCCGGAAGATCAAAGACGTGATTTTTATTTATATGTTGATGAGTTTCAGAATTTTGCTACAGGTAGTTTTATCAAGATTATGAGTGAGGCTAGAAAGTACAGGCTTAATATAATACTTGCAAATCAGTACATGGCTCAGATTCCTGAAGAAGTGAGAAAAGCAATCTTAGGTAATGTTGGAACGATTATTTCATTCGCCGTCGGAGCAAGCGACGCCGAAATTCTCTATAAAGAACTTGCTGAAGTTTTTACCCAAAACGATTTGGTAAACCTGAGTAATTATCAGATTGCTTTAAAGATGACAATTGGAGGACAAACCACCCGTCCTTTTATGGCTGTAACCTTGCCGTTGCCAATCTCAAGTAATTTGAACAGACAAAGGGTTATAGAATCCTCGCGTTTTAGGTGGTCAAAACCTTGACTTCCAGCATTGATGACCTATAATCTCCACCAGCTACAGAATTTGCCTGTAGTGGACAAGTGAGTTTAGCTCTTTAAAAGACAAAAACTCAATCTATTTTGTTCAAGCTCATATACCTGAAAGGAGGCTAAAATGAGCGGAAATTTCAACATCGGTGGTGATTTCAATGTGTTTGATGAGTGGGGCAACTATGTTGGTAAGTTCAAGCCTGAAGGGGGTGGTTTCGAAGGCTGTTTGATGATGATCGTCTTGATATTCGCTGGGATCTTGGTTTTTGGAGTCTACATATTTGTTAAGGCGACGCTGATTGGATTGGAAGGTCTAATAACGGGAGATAGGAAAAAAGCCCAATTGCTTTTGGTTCCAGGATTGTTAGTGCTAATGTCCCTGGTGATTGCGGCGTTTTTAGCGTTACCCTATATGGTGGCACCAATCGAAGTTTCTGGTGTTCGCATAACGAATGTTGGTACAACGATTTGTGACCCGGGTGTATATGGAGGCTTTAACGAATATTACTATACAGTCAAGAACGACTCGAAAGTATCGGTTTGGCTCTATCCAAATTCGTATACAGCTTCAGATCCAGGGTGTCCGTCATATTACCCGAGAGTTATACTTCGTCCTGGTGAGGAAATTACCATATACATGGTAGCATCACCTTTCGAGGTTGGAGTGGATGTAGCACCAGAAAACCTGCCACATATTCAGACCACGTTATATCCGCCGAATAAATAACATTAGATTTGAGATTTGTCTCACCCCATCACAGGTTTCTTTTCCTGTTTGCAATAGAGATCTGTGATGGGTTTTACTTCTCTCCCCACCTTTGTTAAACCAACGATTTTTCACTTGGTATAATGGATTATTGTGAAGAAGAAAATAGTCTTTTTAATCTTTTCACTTTTATTTTTAGGATCTTCTTTTCTGATCTTTAACTTTGTTTTGGCCGAACCGGACTGTTCTTTATCAACCTACGATGAAGCTACTTTTCAATATTGTTACAATAAGCTCGAGCAGCTAAAAAATCAATATCTTCCCGCACAGGAAACTAATAAGAAAAACCTTGCCTCTCTTCAGTCACAATTAGACGATCTTAACAAGAGAATTTCTGTTCTCTCAAAACAACTGGAATCTTTGGCATCTGACATCTCGAAACGTGAAGAAGATTTAGCTTTTACGCAAAAGATCTTTGAGCAAAAGACGGTAGATAACTATAGATTTATGAGGATGTACGATCCGATTACCCCATTTCTCTTTTCCGATAGCGCATCTGATGCTTTTCGCGAAATAAGTTTTAGACAAAGAGTTGCCAACGAAGACAAACAATCAATAATTTCATACGCAGACCAGCTATCACAACTTAAGAAGGACAAGGATTCCTTAGAGAAGAACAAAGTAAATCTGGATGCAATTCAAAAGGACGTTGCACAGAAGACAAATTTTTTAGCTGGTGAAGTTGCAAAAGTGGATGCTTATCTTGCCCAATTGAGTGCTGAACAGCAGAATTTAGTCGCAGCGAAGCAAGCAGCATTGTTTTCCGCGGCTGGAAAGGATTTTAATACCCAAACTAGCTCTTCTGCGTGTCCCCCCCAAGCTATTTCATATAATCCTTCCTCGACGACAATTCGGGTAAATACCGGAGGCGGCATACAGACAATGCTTTTAGAAGATTACCTGAAGGGTCTTGGAGAAATGCCTAGATCTTGGGAGAATGTTAGTAACCATCAGGAGGCTTTCAAATCCCAAGTAGTCGCAGCGAGAACATACGCACTTTTTAAGATAATTAGGTCGTCTTGTCGCAACTTTGATGTTTATTCTGATACTAGAGATCAAGCTTGGAGTGGGAACTCGGGGGACGGGGATTGGAATAGTGCGGTTGACGCAACTAAAGGGCAGTTTTTACAGGGGAATGGAAATGTAATTATTGCCTATTATTCTGCGAATGCTGGTGGATATACCCTCACACCCAATCAATCGTGGGGTGGAGGGGGAGATTATCCAACCCCCGTGAATGATAACGGGGTTGATGGCAAACCAAACAGTGACTTGGTGGCTAGATGTTTGTCCGATTCACATTATCGTTGGGAGTATCACTATAATTTTGGTCGAGATGGAGGGATTCAATATAACGATACTTGTCCGGGAGGTGATATAAGTAATAATAATTCTCCACTATCAGAGTCTGAGATGGAAGAGATTGTTGACGCAACGATTTGGGCGCAGCGGAATGGTCACGTTCCAGACAACTCAATGAGCCATGATCAAATTAAGTCAGACATTGGCGGGTCTATGATTGGAACAATACAATCTATCAATGCAAACATTGTGAATAATCAATACACATCCTCGGTTCATGTTGTTGGATCGAACACAACGACAGATTTAGATGGAAATACTTTTATGATAGTTTTTGATGTTCGCTCACCTGGTAAATATGTAATTCCTTATGCGGCAACTTCGGCTGGTAATGCAAAGTTTGTAAAGTATGATATTTTGACGTCTTCAGATGCTCATGGAACACAAGGTGCCGGTTGGTATGTTTATGCCTATGGTTACGGTCATAGAATTGGGCTTGACCAGGAAGGAGCGCTTGGAATGGCATCGCAAGGTATAAGCTATACGAATATTTTGTCACATTATTACCAAGGCACAGCTCTAACACCTCAGGGTTTTTCAGGGACTATACAGTGATTTTAGATTTGAATTTTAAGATTTAAGATCAAAATGATAAAATCATTTTGATATGCCAGATATTTTTGTTTCCGATCCAGTAGATAAGACTCCGCAAGATCCGGTTCTTCCGGAGCAGGATCCTAAAACTGAAGCACAAAAATCAAGTTTGCCGGGCCACACACACAAACGTTTTAGCGCTTTTTCTCTTTATCCGGATGATGTAGATTTTGAAACCAAAGAACCGGAAGAAAAAATAATTCTTCTTTTGCGCCAACACCCGATTGTTAACCTTAAATGGATACTAATCGCAATTGTGATGTTTTTTGTTCCGTCTATTGCCCGCGCTTTTGGAGTTTTCTTAACCCTTCCCATGGGTTTCGATCTGGTAATAACCCTCGCATGGTATCTTTTTACTATGGCTTATGCTCTCGAAAATTTCCTGAGCTGGTATTTCAATGTTTATTTTGTTACTTCCCTTAGAGTAATTGATGTTGATTTTTATAACTTAATTTACAAAGAAGTTTCTGATGCCAATATAAGTAAAATTCAAGACGTATCTTATAACATGGGGGGAGTGGCTCGGGCAATTTTTGATTATGGCAACGTCTTTATTCAAACTGCAGCCGAAGTTTCCGAGTTTGATTTTCTGGCGGTACCAAACCCAGCAAAAGTTGCAAAAATAATTGAGGATTTGATGAGCAAGAGGGAGGGAGACCTCTAACATGTTATTTACTGATTTATCTATTTGGTTTTTTGTAAAAATTGCCGCCCTAATTCTTTTGGCGCTATACATGGTTTTTGCGTTAGTGGTAGTTCGACAAACAAGACTTATGACGAATACTCTTAAACTTGGCTTTGAAACTCCTATTAAAGTTCTTTCTTATGTCCATCTTGGATTTGCTGTTTTTGTTTTTTTGACCGCCTTAATTATTCTTTGAGAATAGCTTGACTTAGTTTCCCCTCGTGATATAACCGAGTTAGGAATGTTGAGTCTTACTTCA
>JAKAJP010000003.1 GCA_021824915.1 bacterium | reverse complement strand
TTGGAAAACGTGTTGATTATAGCGGTCGCAGCGTCATTATAGTTGGACCTGATCTTAAACTTACTCAGTGTGGGCTTCCGAAAGATATGGCTCTTGAGATGTTCAAGCCCTTTGTTCTTAAAGAAATGATAGTTAGGGGCATTTCTCCAAACGTCAAAAGTGCAAAGAATATGCTTGACAAACGCCCACCTGAAGTTTTTGATATTTTAGAGGAAATCACCCGCGATCATCCTGTATTACTCAACCGTGCACCAACGTTGCACAAACTATCCATTCAAGCTTTCTATCCGGTTTTGATTGAAGGTAATGCGATAAGGATTCATCCGGCAGTTTGTAGTGGATTTAATGCAGACTTTGACGGGGATCAGATGGCGGTCCATGTTCCGCTTTCAAAGCAGGCGATCGAAGAAGCCAGAACCCTGATGCTTCCGGAACATAACTTACTAAGACCTGCCGACGGAGCTCCTGTTGCAACACCATCAAGTAAGGAAATGGCTCTTGGAATTTATTATCTGACGAGCGAAGACGAGAGACTATCGGCTCTTGAGACGATATTTAGCGACAAAGAAGAAATAATTACCGCTTTCCAGGCGGGGAAGGTTGAAATCAGACAAAAAGTTCAGGTCAGAATGGATGGAAAAATAGTTGAAACGACCGTTGGACGAATTCTTTTCAATGAAGTTTTGCCGGAGAATTTTGATTACGTAAACGAATCAGTTACATCATCGATTATTAAAGGTCTTTTTGTTAAAGCTTATGCAACAGTTTCGAAGGAGAGGGTTGTTCAGATGGTCGACGATATTAAAGATTTAGGTTTTTACGGAGGGACTATTTCAGGTTTGTCTTTTGGCGTTTTTGATGCAAAACTTTTCCCCGGGAAAGATAAGATTCTTAAGGAAGCCGATGAGCGCGTCTCCAAGATTGATGAAAATTTTGCCCAAGGTCTTATTACGGCCGAGGAAAGAAGAAGACTATCTCAGGAAGTTTGGATTGAAATCTCCGAAGAGCTTGCTGATAGAACTTGGGAAGAGCTGGAGCCGACCAATCCTATAAAGATAGTTATTGACGCGAAAGTTGGTCGTGCGAGTCGCGATCAAGTTAAACAGCTTTCTGCTATTCGCGGTCTTGTTGTCGACCCTCTCGGAAAAATTGTCGAACTTCCTATTAAGAGCAACTTTAGGGAAGGTTTGAGTGTTTTTGAATACGTGACAAGCTCCCGCGGAAGTAGAAAAGGTTTGACAGATACCGCCATTAAAACCGCCGATGCCGGTTATCTCACCCGCCGTTTGGTTGATGTGGCTCATGACGTCTTGATCAGGATCGAAGACTGTGGAACTAAAGACGGCTTAATTATTAGAAAAGCAGAGCGGCCGAACGTCTTTGCAAATAGGATCCTGGGCAGATTTGTTGCCAGCGATGTTGTCGGTCGTGATGGTAAAAGTGTGATTGTGGCCAAGGGCGATATCATTGACGAAGAAAAACTTAAAAAGATTAACGATGAAGATATTAGCGAAGTTAATGTTCGTTCACCTTTGAGCTGTCAGGCCAGGTACGGACTTTGCGCGAAATGTTACGGTTGGGATCTTTCTACAAAGAAAGTTATTGATTTGGGTTCTCCAGCTGGAGTTGTTGCGGCTCAGTCAATTGGAGAGCCGGGGACCCAACTTACACTTAAAACCAAACACGCTGCCGGGGTTGTTGGTGTTGATATTACTCAAGGACTTCCGAGGGTGGAGGAGTTGGTTGAGGCAAGGACTCCAAAAGTTGTTTCAGCAATAAGCGAGATAAGTGGTAAGGTGCGTGTTAGCGAGTCGGAGGAGGGTTGGAAAATTACGATTACTTCCGTTAAAGGTACTCCAAAGGAAGAAAGAGAATATATTATTCCTAAAACTCTTAGCCTTGCGGTTGAGGATGGGCAGCTTATTGATAGCGGTCTTGCTCTTGCTCATGGCCCATTGGATATTAAAGAAATCCTTTCAATTAAAGGTCTGAGAGCGGCCCAAGAGTACCTGGTTAGTGAGGTTCAAAGAGTTTATGAATCTCAAGGCATTCCGATTAATGATAAACACTTCGAAGTAATAGTCAGAAAGATGAGTGATGAAGTAAGAATTGTTACTCCGGGAGATACACCTTTCCTTCCAGGGGATGTGGCAAGTCGGGCTTCGTTTGAAGAGGAAAATGAGAAAGTTTTGGCGGCCGGAGGAGAACCCGCAAGTGCACAACAGGTTGTTTTGGGAATTACCAGAAGATCGCTCTACACCGAGAGTTGGCTTTCCGCCGCGTCATTTGAACAGACTACAGATATTTTGACAGAAGCGTCGCTTCTTGGACGCGAGGATAGGCTCCTGGGCCTCAAAGAAAATGTTATCATCGGGAGGTTAATTCCTGTCACCGAAGACCGTGCCGCAATGCCCGAAAGCGTTGCTCCGAATAGATAGATATGCCTACAATCAATCAACTAACAAGACAAGGACGCGGTAGAATCAGAAAGAAAGCTAAAACAGCCGCTCTGAAACGCTGGTTTAATGCCAAGGACAGGGTTTTTAGAGAGAGCCCATCCCCTTTCAAACGAGGAGTTGTTCTGTCTGTCCGCACAATGACCCCAAGAAAGCCTAACTCAGCCCTTCGAAAAGTGGCTAGGGTCAGGCTTTCCAACAAACAGGAAGTAACAGCTTATATTCCCGGAGAGGGACACGAGCTTGCAGAACACTCAATAGTTCTGGTTCGTGGGGGTCGTGTTAAAGATCTCCCAGGTGTCCGTTACAAAGTAGTACGGGGAAAGTTTGACACAACTGGTGTAGTGGGACGTCAAAAAGGAAGAAGTAAATATGGGGCAAAGAATCAGGGAGGAGGAAAGGTAGCCGCAAAACCGGCAGCTACTGCTTAATGCTATGGCCAGACGTGGGCAGGTAAAATCAAGAAAGACTGAGTTTGATCCTATTTATGGAAGTGTTTTGATAACAAAACTCATTAATAGGAGCATGCGTGATGGTAAGAGAAGTGTTGCCCAGAAAGAGATATATAGGGCACTTGAGTTGATCCGCGAAAAAGCAGGTGAGGATCCGGCTAAGGTTTTTGACAAAGCTATCGAAAATATTAAGCCGACAATGGAAGTTAGGCCAAGACGTGTAGGTGGAGCTGCATATCAAGTGCCTCAGGTTGTTCGTGGGCCACGTCGTGAATCCCTGGCCATCCGGTGGCTTGTGGCTTCGGCAAACGCAAAATCGAACAGTGAGTTTCATACCTACGCTGAGAAACTTGCCAGCGAAATTTTCGACGCCTCTCGTGGCGAAGGTGGTGCAGTTAAGAAAAGGCAGGAAGTTGAGCGTGTTGCTGAGGCCAATAAAGCCTTCGCCCACTTTAGGTGGTAATGGGAATTGAAATTACTCCTGGTCTTGTTGAAATCTTTGGAAAGTTAGATTATGCCCGGAGTGTGCCCAGAGACGATCTGAAAGCTAGGGGTGAGGCAAGAAAGGCTATAGATTCAATTACAGCCGACTTGAGAGAAAGATATTTTGACGCGATCAGTGTAGATGGTCAGGAAATTTTAGGAATTAAACTTGCTGAGGTAAACGATTTGATTGTCGAAATTGTGGATAAACGTAAAGGTCTAACTTTAGAGCGGGCTAAGAGGATATTAGATTTGACAACGTAGTATGTTAAAATCACTCTACGCTCCCGTTGGAGTTTTTCTATAAAATAAACTTATGGCAGAGGTAGCAAAGAAAAAGGCAGCTATAGTGGTTACAGCGACAAAAGATCGCAATGTTTCCTATGAAAAGATCCGAAATATCGGCATTATTGCCCATATAGATGCCGGGAAAACCACAACCACAGAGAGACTTCTTTTTGAGACCGGGCGCACTTATAAGCTCGGAAGTGTTGATGAAGGAACTACCGTTACGGATTGGATGGCCCAAGAGCGTGAGCGTGGAATTACAATCGTTTCGGCTGCGATAACTGCTTTTTGGGATCTTAAAAATGCAACCAGTGTTGATGCCGGTCATTACCGGATTAATTTAATTGATACTCCGGGCCACATTGATTTCACTGCGGAGGTTGAAAGAAGCTTGAGAGTTTTGGATGGTGCTGTTATGGTTTTTGATGGCCGCACTGGAGTTGAGAGTCAATCTGAAACCGTTTGGAGACAGGCTGATAAATATAACGTTCCAAGAATTTGTGTACTTAATAAATTGAATTTGATCGGTGCGGATTTTGAGGGATCAATTAAGTCGATTCGGGAACGCCTTGGGGCTAACGCCGCCCCGGTTATTATTCCGATTGGTCAGGAGCACGAACATAGAGGTGTTGTTGACCTCATCAAAATGAAGGCTTTTACCTATAAGGCCGTTGAGGATCACAATCTAATCGAAAGTGAGATACCCGCGGAATTGGTTGAAACGGCAAAGAAACTTCGGAATGAGTTGATTGAAAGGGTTGCCGAGTTTGACGACGAGGCTTTATCAAAGGTTTTGGAAAACCAGGAACTTGATGAACAGACCCTCAAGCTGGCTATTAGAAAGGGTGTTATCACCGGAAAATTCTTCCCGATTTTTGGAGGTGATAACCGCACAGCCGAGGCCCAACTTCTTTTGGATGGCGTGGTTGAATACTTGCCGAGCCCGATTGATTTACCCGCTGTTGCTGGAGTTGATCCCAAAACTGGTGAGGCGTCTTCCCGCGAGAGAAAGAATGAGGCACCTTTTAGCGGACTTGCGTTTAAGGTTATGACCGATCCGCACGTGGGGCGCCTTGTTTATGTCAGAATTTATTCCGGAAAACTTATGGCAGGGCAACAAGTTTATAACTCCACCAAACAGATTACAGAAAGAATTGGAAAGATTGTGCTTTTGCACGCTGACCAAAGGGAACTTATTGAAGAGGCTTATGCGGGTGAAATTGTAGCCGTGGTTGGAGTCAAGGATACGACCACCGGAGATACAATTTGTGATGCAGGGCATCCGATTGTTCTTGAATCAATAAGTTTTCCGGAACCGGTTATTTCGCTTGCCATTGAGCCTGCGACGAAGAGTGATCAAGAGAAGATGGGCTTGGCTCTTGGAAAACTCTCTGATGAAGATCCCACCTTCAGAATTAAAAGTAATCCCGAAACGGGACAGACTATTATTTCCGGAATGGGCGAGCTTCAGCTTGAGGTTTTGGTTGACCGTATGAAGAGGGAGTTTAATGTTATTGCCCAAACAGGGGCTCCCCAGGTAGCTTACAAAGAGACCGTTAAAAAGGTTGGGCAGGGAGAAGGAAAGTATATTCGTCAAACGGGAGGCCGAGGACAATATGGGCATTGTCTCTTGCGCGTCGAACCTTTAGGGCGTGGTGAAGGCTTTGAGTTCAAGAATGAAATTAAAGGAGGGGCAATCCCGGGAGAATTTATTTCTCCGATTGAAAAAGGCGTCAAGGAGAAAATGGAAAATGGCGTTTTGGCAGGCTTCCCGATGGTGGACATGAGAGTGGCGGTTTATGATGGGAGCTATCACGAGGTAGATTCTTCGGAAATTGCTTTCAAGATTGCCGGTTCGATGGCTTTGGAGGATGCGTTTAGAAAAGCTGACCCAATTCTCCTTGAGCCAATAATGAAGGTTGAGGTTAGTACCCCCGATGAGTTTATGGGAGATGTTATCGGGGATCTTTCCAGTAAGCGTGCACAAATTTCAGGTAGCGAGAAGAGGGGAACGATGACGGTAATTAATGCCTTGGCACCTTTAGCAGAACTATCGGGGTACGCAACTAAATTAAGATCGCTTACCCAAGGGCGTGCAAGTTATTACATGGAGCCCAGCCATTATGAAGAGTGCCCAAGGAACATTACTGACGCTGTCGTCGCCAAGGTTGGCAAGGTCACGATGGCAAGGGGTTAAAAATGTTCTTGACAGGCTAATTTAGCCTCGGATATAATTCAATCTGATGAGGGCTAAATACCCTTGTTATTTTTTAAGGCGGGCAGTATAATCAAGACTCACATGGCAGGAGACGCAAAACAAAAATTTGATAGAAGTAAGCCACACGTAAATGTTGGAACTATTGGTCACGTTGACCACGGGAAGACAACCTTAACCGCTGCTATTACCACGGTTCTTAGTAAGCAGCCGGGAAATAATACTAAAGCCTACAGATTTGACGAAATCGACAATGCTCCAGAAGAGAAGGAAAGAGGAGTTACAATCAATATCTCCCACATTGAATACGAAACAGCTAAAAGGCATTACGCCCACATCGATGCTCCGGGCCATGCCGACTATATCAAGAACATGATCACAGGAGCCGCTCAGATGGATGGAGCAATTTTGGTTATCTCCGCAGCAGATGGCCCTATGCCTCAAACCAGAGAACACGTAATTTTAGCCCGTCAGGTTAATGTTCCTGCAATCGTAGTTTTCCTTAATAAGTGTGACACCGTTGATGATCCGGAAATCATTGATTTAGTCGAAGCTGATGTTCGCGAGCTTCTCAAGAAGTATCAATACCCAGGAGATGAAGTACCTGTGATTCGTGGAAGTGCGCTTAAAGCTCTCGAGGGAGATGCTGAAGCCGAAAAGCAAATAATGGCCTTGATGGATGCGGTAGACAGCTATATTCCAGATCCTGTTCGTGATACGGACAAGCCATTCTTCATGCCGATTGAGGACGTCTTTACAATTCAAGGTCGCGGAACTGTTGTTACCGGCCGGGTTGAGCGCGGAAAGGTAAAGATAAACGAAGAGGTTGAGATAGTAGGACTCAAGGATGCTCAAAAGACAGTCGTTACCGGACTTGAGATGTTTAGGAAAACACTTGATGAAGCTATGGCTGGGGACAATGTCGGGGTACTTTTAAGGGGAGTCGAAAAAGATCAGGTTGAGCGCGGTCAGCTTTTGGCCAAGCCGGGAACACTTAAGCCTCACACGGAGTTTGAAGCAGAAGTTTACATCCTCAGCAAAGAAGAGGGCGGTCGTCATACACCGTTCTTTACAGGATATAAGCCTCAGTTTTACATTAAAACTGCAGACATTACCGGTGAAGTTACTCTCCCAGAGGGAATTGAAATGGTTATGCCGGGAGACTCTGCAAAGATGAAAGTTAAACTTATTGCACCGGTTGCTATGGAAGAAGGATTTAGATTTGCAATTCGTGAAGGTGGACACACCGTTGGTGCAGGAGTTATCACCAAGATTACTGTCTAACGCACTTTTAAAGGGATGGCAACTGGAAGGCTAAGAGTCAAGCTGAAAAGCTACGATCATAGGGTTATTGATGAAGCGGCAGCAAAGATAATTGATACCGCTTTAGCCACTGGTGCAAAAATAATTGGTCCCATCCCTCTCCCTACAGCAAGAACCATAATGTCGATTGTTCCTTCAACTTCCCGTGGAATCAAAAATGCTCAGGAGCACTTTGAGGTCTTGGTTCACAAACGTTTGATTGACATAATTGATCCTTCTCCCCGAACCGTCGATTCACTCGGCAATCTTGATCTCCCCGCCGGCGTCTCCATCGAGATTAAAATGTAGTTTGATCTTGCGACAAGCTTGAAACCCTGGTATAATTCCATTTACAAAATATGGTGGTTTTCAAATTAGTTAACCACGATAAGTAGCCTTCGTAGTAGCCTCATGGGCGCCTATTGGAGGCGCCTTTTTTGTTTAATGGCGGGTGGGTTTCTCGGGTGAGATTCTTCGCCTCGCTCAGAACAAAGATATGATTAACGCAATACTAGGATCGAAAAAAGCGACAAGCCAAACGTATGTTGAAGGCTTTAGAGTTCCTGTTACCCGCGTAACTGCGGGCCCTTGCGTCGTGACCCATATCAAGAAAATGGATAAAGACGGCTATTGGGCAATTCAGCTTGGTTACCTCTGGCGTAAGGCCAAAAATACTTCGAAATCTATTCAAGGACACCTTAAAACCACACAAAAAGATCAAAAATTCCCAAGATTTATTCAGGAAGTAAGGGTAGATAAAGAGCCGGAAGTTAAAGTCGGAGATGAAATTAAAGTCTCCGATTTTTTATCGGCCGGAGATGTGGTTAGTGTAACTGGAATTTCCAAGGGCAAGGGTTTTGCGGGGGTGGTTAAGAAACACCATTTTAGAGGCGGTCCGAGAACTCACGGGCAAAGTGATCGTGAGCGTGCCCCCGGATCTATTGGTCAGACAACTACTCCCGGTAGAGTCTATAAAGGTAAAAGAATGGCTGGCCGAATGGGTGGGGAGCAAGTTACCATCAAAAATTTGCACGTTGTTTCAGTCAACCCTGAAACCGGTGAGATTGAGATCTCGGGCCAAGTTCCGGGATCTGTCGGTTCGGTTGTGGTTGTCAATAAACTTAAAAGTGGAAGCTTGAAAGAACTTGAACACGAAACGGTTGCTCAGGTGGTTGAGGGAGAAGAGTCAGTTGGCGAAGTAAAGGAGAGTCCGGCCCAGGTTCCGGCGTCCCCTGCTCCAGAGGAAAAGAAAGAGGAGGTTAAGGAATAAAAATGGCAAAAGTAAAAGCTTACACAATAAAGGGAATCATTCAGCCGGACTTTACCCTTCCAAAAGAATTTGGTGAGAAAGTCAATGCAAGTTTGATTGCCCAGGCTCTGCGTGTTTTTGAGGCAAGGGGGCATACAGGTCTTTCAAAAGTTAAAACTAGGGCTGAAATAAATCGCACCAAAAAGAAGCTTTACAAACAAAAAGGAACCGGTGGAGCAAGACATGGCAGCCGTCGTGCCCCGATTTTTGTCGGAGGTGGAATTGCCCATGGTCCAAAAGTCGAAGAAAGAGAGTTAAGTCTTCCAAAAAGGCTGAGAGTTGCGAGCAGAAATTCTGTTTTGTCGCTTAAGGCTGGCCTTGGGGAAGTGGTTACCGCAAGCGGTCTTGAGAAAGTTATCAAAACAAAGGATATCCTGCCTTTATTGAAAGTGGTTGGGAACAAAAGATGTACTTTTTTGCTTTCAGACAAAAGCGTGGGAGCTAAGAGAGCCTTGAAGAATTTGGATAATGCAGATGTTATTTTTTATAAAAGTGCTAACGCGCTAGATCTTTTTAGGGGCGGCGTTTTGATACTTGATGGAAACCTTTTTGAGACCAAGAAAGTTGAGGTTAAGGCCAAACCTGCTACCAAAAAAGTTAGAAAGGCGACCAAAAAATGAAACTAGTACCAGTCTTTACCGAAAAGAGCACGGGTTTCGCCAAGCAAGGCAAATATACTTTTGCCGTTGATGTTAAGGCAACAAAAAATCAGGTTAGAGCGGAACTTTTGAAAATCTTTGGAGTTCACGCCAAAGAAGTGAGGACGATAAAAAACGTTGGGGAATCGAAGAGGAATCTGAGAGGCCAAAAAGTTTGGGTTAGGGCAAGCAAAAAAGCTATAGTTACAATTGCCGAAGGCGAAAAGTTGGACGTGTTTGAGGAGAAGAAAAAATAAGGAAAAAAATTATTATGAAACTGAAAAAAATTCTTAAAAATATGGCCGGACGAAGAACGGGAATTATCACCGTTCGTCATCAGGGTGGACGCGAAAAGAGATTTTTGAGGGAGATTGATTTTAAGCGTAGGAAGAGTGATGTTTGGGGCAAAGTAGAGGCCATAGAATATGATCCGAATAGGAATGCTGAAGTTGCCTTGATCTTATATGAAGACGGCGAAAGAAGGTATATTTTGGCTCCTCTAGGGCTAAAAGCCGGAGATAAAGTTGTAGCTAGTATTAATGCTCCGGTTGAACGTGGAAATAGCTTACCTTTGAAGGGTATTCCGGTAGGAACTCAAATTCACAATATTGAGATAACTCCGGGAAAGGGTGGACAGATGGTTAAAAGTGCAGGAAGTTTTGCGGTAATTTTCGGACGTGAGGAAGATTGGGTCTTGGTCAAACTTCCCTCTGGTGAAATAAGGAGATTTGCGCCGGATGCGATGGCAACTGTTGGTCAGATTGGTAATCCGGATTATAAAAATGAAGTTAAAGGAAAGGCGGGAAGAGTAAGACATATGGGAATTAAGCCGTCGGTTCGTGGTGTCGCAATGAACCCCCACGCTCACCCACATGGTGGCGGAGAAGGAAGAAGTGGGGTTGGATTAAAGCATCCAAAGACTGTTTACGGAAAAAGCGCGGTGGGGAAAACCAGAGCTAAATTTAAATATTCTGATAGACTTATAGCTCAGCGAAGGAAAGGGGCAAAGTTAGTAACACTATCTAAGTAATATGGCAAGAAGTAGCAAAAAAGGACCGTTTGTTGACCCGATATTAGTTAAGAAGGTGGAGCGTGGAATGGGAGTTAAAGAATCTCCGATTAAGACTTGGAGCAGGAAATCCCAAATTTCACCCGACTTTGTGGGTAAGTATTTCCAAGTTCACAATGGCCACGTATTTATTGACGTTTTTATAACAGAAGATATGGTTGGTCACCGTTTGGGAGAGTTTGCACCCACCAGAACATTTAGGGGACACGGAGAAATTGTCAAGCGTACGATGGAGAAAACTTAATGCAAAAAGAATTCAAATCAGTACAAAAATATTTAGTAATGAGCCCAAGAAAATTGAGGTTGGTTGCAGCAATGGCCAAGAAGCTTTCTCCTGTCGTGGCTACCGAGAAGTTACCCTTTGTTTCAAAGAGAGCAACAGAGCCTTTAGTAAAAGTTATAAAATCTGCTATTGCCCAAGCTAAAGCACAAGGGGTAGCAGACACGGACTTGATCTTTAAGGAAATTCAGATTGGTGAAGGACCTCGTCTTAAAAGAGGCAGGGCGGCAAGTCGTGGACGTTACCACCCATTTAAGAGGAGAATGAGTCATATCAGAGTAATATTAACCACCAGAGAGAAAATTGAGTCAAAGCAGGCATCAAAACCGGCAAAATTAGAAAAAACTGAAGTTAAGAAAGTTGTTAAGAAAGGAGTAAAAAGTGGGACAAAAAGTTAATCCAGTCGGAATAAGAATCGGAAGCTTTCTGCCTTGGAAGTCAAGATGGTTTTCCGATAGTCAAACTTTCAAAGATTTTCTAATTGAGGATATCCGTATACGGGAAGGCCTTATGGAGCGTCTTAAACTAGCCGGGATTACATCCGTAGAGATAGAAAGATTGCCTAAAAGTTTAGTTTTGGTTATTACAGTAAGTCGTCCGGGGGTTGTAATAGGAAGAGGAGGAGCCGGAATAGAGGATGTCAAAAAGTATGTTTTGGACATTATCAGAAAAGTTAGGGGTAAAATAATCCGCGATTTGAAAGTCGACATCAGAATTAACGAGGTTAAAAATCCCGAACTTTCGGCATATTTAGTCGCAAATCGAATAGTGTCTGAGATGGAAAGAAGAATCCCCCATAGGCGTGCTGTTCAAAAAGCAATCGAGAGGGTTATGGCCTCGGGGGCGCTTGGAATTAAAGTTACTCTTAGTGGACGGGTTGGAGGGGCGGAAATTCATAGAGTTGAGAAGTTTAAGGCGGGTAGCGTTCCGACACAGACCTTAAGAGAAGATATTGATTATGCAGAAACGCCAGCCCTTCTCAAAAGAGGCTATGTTGGTGTTAAAGTTTGGATTCACAAGAAGGGAGAAGAATAATGTTACAACCTAAAAGGAGAAAATTTGTTAAAGAGTTTAGAGGAAGACGACGTGGTTTAGCCACCCGTGGCAATGAATTGGCTTATGGGGATTTTGGCCTCAAGGCCTTGGAAGTTTCCTGGATAACCAGCGCACAGATAGAAGCGGCTAGACGCGCTGCTACTCATCAACTTAAAAAGGGTGGAAGGGTTTGGGTCAGAATTTTTCCTGATAAACCCATTACTGCCCGCCCGGCGGGTAAACGTATGGGCGGAGGTAAAGGAGATATCTCAACTTATGTTGCTGTGGTAAAGCCCGGGGCAATTCTTTTTGAGATTGCGGGGGCGAGTAGTGAAGTCGTCAAACACGCTTTTGACATGGCCTCGGCAAAGTTGCCGGTCGACACGAGGATGGTTGCAAGGGAGGAATAAAAAATGAAGAAAAAGGATTTTAGTCAGCTAAAGACAAAAGAAATTAAGGAGCTCAAAAATACTCTCAACGATTTAGTCTTACAGTCTTTGAAAATTAAGGCTAAAATAGTGGCTCATCAGGAAAAGAATATTAGAGGGTATTCTAACTTGAGGCGTGAGATTGCTAGAATTTCAACTCTGATTAGGGAAAAAGAAATTGTTGAAAGGTTACAAAAATGAAAATTTTTACCGGCAGCGTAGTGAATACGAAGCGGTCCAAAACCGTGACGGTTGCTGTGGAAAATATCTTTGTTCACCCGATTTATAAGAAACGATTTAGAAGGGTGAGAAAGTATTCGGTCCACGATGATAAGGGGGCAAAGTTGGGAGATCGCGTTAAATTTGCCGCCAGTCGCCCTTATTCAAGGACGGTTAAATGGAATATTATTGAGATTTTGCAGAAGACTAGAGTTAAAGAAGGGGGTAAAAAGTAAAATGGTACAGCTCAGAAGTATGATAGTTCCGGCGGATAATAGTGGTGCAAAACGCTTGATGATAGTTGGTGTTCCCGGAAGGATTGGTAAAGTCGCAACTTTAGGAGATGTCGTTCTTTGTGTGGTCAAGGGTGCTGACCCGGCTGGGGTTGTAGCTGATCATGAAAAAGTTAGAGTACTTATAGTACGAACAAGAAAAGAAGTCGGTAGAGCCGATGGAACATATGTCCGGTTTGATGATAATGCCGGTGTTGTTATTGACAAGCAAGGGTTACCTCGTGGTACCCGCGTTTTGGGCCCTGTTGCCCGCGAAGTTAAAGAGGTTGGTTACAATAGAATTGCCAGTTTAGCGCGTGAGGTTGTTTAAGAATTAATATGATCAAATTTAAGGTAAACGATAACGTAAAAATAATGTCCGGCAAGGATAAGGGTAGAAGTGTAAAAATAGAGAAAATTTTACCTTCTGAAGGCAAGGTGGTTTTGGAGGGTGCAAATCTTTACAAAAAGCACGTAAAGGGATTTGGTGACGTTAAAGGTGGAATTTATGATATCCCAAGACCTGTGGCATTTTCCAAGATTGCCTTGGTTTGTCCAAAATGTAAGAAAATTACCCGCGTTGGCTTTAAGCTGATTGGTGCCGAAAAAGTGAGGATTTGTAAGAAGTGTAGAAAGGAAATTGATGTTAAATAGGCTAAGAGAAAAATACGAAAAAGAAGTTAGAGAGGTTCTTTCCAAAGAGTTTGACATTAAAAACAAAATGGCCGTACCTGTCCTTAAAAAAGTTGTAGTAAATATGGGGGTTGGTGAAATTGCCAAAAACCAGGGGGCGCTAGATGTCTTGAAACGCGACTTTGCGACTCTTGCAGGACAAATGCCTTCTATAAGGGCAGCCAGAGTTTCTATCGCCAGCTTTTCCGTTCGTGCCGGAATGCCAGTTGGACTTAGTGTTACTCTTAGAGGAGAAAAAATGTATTCATTCTTGGACAGACTTTTTTCCATTACCCTTCCCCGTTTGAGGGATTTTAGAGGGATACCGACGTCAGGTTTTGACAAATCAGGAAACTATACCCTAGGAATAGTCGAGCACACTGTTTTTCCTGAGATAGATTTAGCCAAATCGGCTGCCCCTCATGGTCTTGAGATTACAATGGTAATTGCCGGGGGTAGTGTTGAAAAATCAAGAAGGCTTTTGGAGCTTTTGGGATGCCCGTTTAGTAAGGAGAACAAGTAATTATGGCAACAACAGCAAAGGAAGTCAGAGAAACCAAAAAATTAAAGTATGCAATACGTTACCGTAATCGATGCAGGGTTTGTGGACGTTCACGGGGTTATATGAGAAAATTCGGCCTCTGCCGTTTGTGCTTTAGGGAGTTTGCCCTGAAAGGCGAAATCCCCGGAGTTAGAAAGGCAAGCTGGTAACAATGAGAAACAATAAAACTACAAACTACTCGGTGGGAGACTTTTTCATTAGAGTCAAAAATGCTGCGATCGCGAAGAATAAGGAAGTAAGTATAAGTAAAAATAAGGAGATTGCCGAGATCGCCAAATGCTTAAAGAAAATGGGCTATTTGGACGAGGTTGAGAGTAAAGACGACGTTCTTAAAGTAATGTTGACCTTTAAGGCTAAAAGACCGATGGTATCCGACATCAAATTAATTTCTAAACCGGGTCGAAGGGTTTATATAAAAGTTGCCGAGCTTACCTCTCGCCGAGGGCCGTCTTCATATGTAATTTCAACGCCAAAAGGCATAGTTTCATCCAAAGAAGCAATTAAGCTTGGTGTAGGTGGAGAGGTTTTGGCAGAAATTTGGTAAAAATATATGAGTAAAATTGGAAAATTACCAGTCACAATTTTAGAAGGAGCAAAGGTAGAGATTAACGGCAGAAGCGTTAAAGTTTCCGGTCCGAAAGGAGAACTTACATTGTCGTTGCCCAGGGAAATAGATGTAAAAATAAATGAGAATAAAGTGGAGTTAACTCGAAAGGGCGATTCGAAGCAGGCTTTGAGTTTACACGGAACCTACAGGTCTCTAATAAACAATATGGTTAAAGGAGTGGTGGCGGGTTGGCAGAAGAAACTTGAATTAGTGGGAACCGGTTTTCGTGCTGAAGTGATAGGAAATACGTTATCATTAACAGTTGGTTTTTCGCACCCCGTTAAGATTGAAGCGCCAGCTGGCATAAGTTTTAAGGTTGAAAAGAATGTTGTTACTGTAGATGGAGCTAATCGTGAAATTGTCGGTCAGGTCTCTGCAAACATTCGGGGAGTCAAACCACCGGAACCTTATAAAGGTAAGGGAATTAAGTATGTTGATGAGGTGATTAGAAGAAAACCGGGTAAGGCGGCAGCTAAGGCTGGCCCGGCGGCTTAAACTAGAAAGGATTATAAATGAATAATTCATTACTCAAGAAAAACAAAAGATATATACAAAGAAAAAGACGTGTCAGAGCCAAGATTTTTGGCGATAGTTCCCGTCCCAGGCTCTCTGTTTTTAGATCTCTTAGGCATATTTATGCCCAAATAATTGATGACGAGATGGGAAAAACTTTAGTTGCCGCTTCCGACAAAAGTCTTAAGGTTACCGAGAAGATGGGTAAAATAAAAATTGCAGAGATGGTCGGAGAGGATCTTGCCAAGAAGGCATTGAGCAAAAAAATTAAGAAAGTTGGTTTTGACAAAGGAGCTTCTCGATTTCATGGTAGAGTGAAAGCGGTTGCCGAGGGAGCAAGAAAAGGAGGTTTAGATTTTTAACCCATGCCCAGAAATTTTAACAGAGAGTCACCATACGATAGAACTCCTAAAGAATTTGAGGAAACAGTGGTTCAAATAAACAGAATAAGTAAGAAGACCAAAGGAGGCAATCAAGTCAGGTTTTCAGCTCTTGTTGTGGTCGGGGACAGAAAAGGTAAAGTTGGGGTTGGAATAGAAAAGGCTGGGGATGTTCGGAATGCAATACAAAAAGCAATAGCGGCTGCAAAAAGGAGACTAATAGAAATTCCTCTTGTCGGTACCACAGTACCCTATTCTGTGCGCGAGAAGTTTTCAGCAGCTGAGGTTTTGCTTAAACCCGCACCGGCGGGGAGTGGAATTATCGCTGGAGGACCAATGAGGGTTGTTTTGGAAGCGGCTGGTATCAGGGATGCATCGGGAAAGATTTTGGGGACAAAGAACAAAATCTCGAATGTCTATGCAACACTTAAAGCCCTGGAGAAAATTTCTTATATATCTGAAATGAGGAAAGGAACTAAATAAAATGAAAGATTTCAAGTTGCCAAAGATCGTAGCAAGAGGTAAGAAAAGGGTCGGTAGGGGGCGTGGTAGCGGCAAAGGCGGCCACACTGTTGGCCGTGGACAGAAAGGGCAAAAAGCTAGGGGTAAGGTGGGTGTTCTTTTTGAAGGAATGAAGATGAAAAAATCGCTTATTAAAAGATTACCTTTACAACGGGGAAAAGGTAAGTTTCATACAAAACTGACAAAGAAAGAAAAAATCGCTAAGTATAGGCTCAAAAATGCTAGATAAAATTGCCCGTTTTTTTTCTAAAGCTGTTAAAACTCCATCGGTAAGAAAAAAAATAATCATTACCGCCGTTATATTGATCGTTTTCCGGCTCGTGGCACACATACCAGCCGCTGGAATTGATAGAAGCACTCTCGCAGCACTTTTTGCCGGTTCACCTCTTCTTTCGCTTTTGGATGTTTTTTCCGGTGGAACTTTGGCCAATTTTTCTGTTATGGCATTGGGACTTAACCCCTATATTAATGCCTCCATTATTTTTCAGCTCTTGGGTTATGTCGTGCCAAGCATCGAAGAGTTACAAAAGGAGGGCGAGTATGGCCAGGAAAAAATTAATCAATATACCCGTCTCTTAACTGTCCCGTTGGCTGCGCTACAGGCCTTTGGGATGTACTCACTCCTTAAGAGCCAGAATGTCATTGGTGCACTTTCGCCCGTTGCGCTCTTGTCACTAGTAATTACTATGACTGCCGGTACAGTTCTGGCTGTTTGGTTGGGGGAACTTATCACTGAATATGGTTTCAAAAATGGTGTATCAATTTTGATCTTCGCTGGAATTGTAGCCAGACTCCCTGTAACTTTTGGCCAGTCAGCTTCCGTCGTTCAATCGCAAGATTTTCTTAAAGTAGCTTTGTTTTTAATTATAGCTGTTACCATCGTGGGCTTAATTATCTTTGTGAGTGAGGCGGCCAGACAGATCCCCATACATTATGCAAAAAGAAGACTTACGACGGGACTTGCTGAGACGTCCTATTTACCACTACGGTTAAATCAGGCGGGCGTTATCCCAATAATTTTTGCAGTTTCATTGGTACTACTCCCGTCCCTTTTGGGTCAGTTTTTAGGGAGTGTTCCAAATCAAGCACTCGCCACATTTGCAAGAGACCTGGTTTCGTTTTTTAACCCCCAATCTTTTACTTATAACTTGGCCTACTTCTTTTTGGTTTTTGGTTTTACATACTTTTATACTGGAGTGGTCTTCAATCCCGAAAAGATTTCCGAGGATTTGCAAAAGGGTGGGGGTTTTGTTCCGGGTATAAGGCCTGGGGTAGAAACAGTAAAATATCTTTCGTTCGTTCTCTCAAGAATCACGCTTGTTGGTGGAATATTTTTGGGTCTGGTAGCAGTGTTGCCTTCATTTTTCACTAATTTTATCGGTGTCCAAAATCTAGCTATCGGGGGAACTGGAGTATTGATTGTTGTTTCTGTTGCCCTTGACATCATTCGTGAAATGGAGGGCGAGTTGGTTATGAGTAGATATGAAGGTTTAATACAATAAGTATATGAATATATTACTGTTGGGACCGCAAGGGTCAGGCAAAGGAACTCAGGCAAGAATGTTGACTGCAAAGTTTAACTTCTTTTATTTTGAATCTGGGGCATACCTAAGAAAAATAGCGGAACATAATGAGGAAATAAGAAAAATGTTAGCCGAGGGTAAGCTTGTTCCCGATCGTGAGATGACCTCGTACTTAACAGCCTTTCTGGATCAAAACAATCTTTATGACGACGTTGTTTTTGATGGTTTTCCGAGGACTCTGCCTCAATATGAGTTTTTAAGAAGTTGGCTAAGGCAAAAGAAGGTAAGATTGGATTTGGTCCTGGTCTTGGAAATAAGCAAGGAGGAAACAGTGAGAAGGTTGTCGGCAAGGAGAATTGATCCGGAGACGGGCAAGATATATAACCTCATAACAGACAAGCCTCCGGCAGATGTAGATGTTAGGGGTCTGGTACAGCGGGAGGATGATAAGCCCGAGGCTATAGAAAAGCGACTCGATCTTTATAAAAAACAGACAGAACCGCTTATTTTGGAATTAAGAAAAGATTCAAAGGTGGTTGAAATAGATGGTGAGCGTTCAATCGAGACTATCGCCGAAGATCTAGAAAAAATTGTAAGGGATTTCGAAAATGGGAATGAATAACGGGTTACATCCAAAATTAAAAACTCCGGAGGAGATAAAAATCATGGCAGAGGGTGGGGTAAAGCTGAGACGTGTCAAGAATGCTTTAGCAAAAGCGGTCAAGGCTGGTGTTTCCTCACTCGATATTGAGAATTTGGCAAAAAAACTAATCGCCGAGGAAGGCGCCGAAGGTTCATTTGATAAGGTTCCGGGATACCGCTGGCTTACTTGTATAAGTGTTAACGAGCAGCTTGTTCACGGAATTCCCAAGAAGGAGACGGTTTTTAAAGATGGTGATGTGGTAAGTGTTGACGTGGGAATCTACTACAAAGGCTTTCACACGGACACCTCTACCACCGTTGGTATAAACTTAACGCCAGATAGTTCGAAATTTTTGGAGATAGGCAGAAGGGCACTTAACGCGGCAATTGCCGAGGTTAAACCGGGTAGGCATATTTTTGATATTTCGGAGGCGATTCAGGATATTATCGAAGGCGCAGGCTACAGTCCCATCAGAGCTCTTGTAGGCCACGGAGTTGGTAGGGAATTGCATGAAGAGCCTCAGATACCATGCTTTGTTCCTAGAGCTTCAGGGAGGGGTGAACAAATCGTGCCTGGAATGGCTTTGGCTATAGAGGTGATGTACGCGAAAGGTGGCTCTGAAGTCGGACTTTTGCCGGACGGGTGGACAATCGCCATGCGTGATGGTAAAATATCAGCGCTTTTCGAAGAGACCGTAGCAGTTACACCTCGCGGTCATCAAGTTCTGACTTGAGCTCGAGGTGTTTTTCGTATTCACGATGAAGCAGCAAACCGTTACTGAAGTTGAAGGGAAAGTCAGGGAAGCTCTTCCAAACACAATGTTTAGGATTGAGCTTACCGATGGGAGGCTGATTTTGGCGACTTTGAGAGGGAAGATGAGGAGAAGTTATGTCAGGATTTTCCCCGGAGATAGGGTAAAGGTTGAGATGACACCGTATGACGAAAATAGAGGAAGGATTGTTTTCAAGTTCTAAGGAGAAAAATGAAAGTTATCAGCTCAATAAAACCAAGATGTAAGGATTGCAAAATTGTTAAGCGTAGGGGTGTTTTATATGTTATTTGCAAAAACCCCCGTCACAAACAGCGACAAGGCTAAATATGGCAAGAATTGCAGGAATAGAACTAAACGACAATTGGAAAGTTGACTTTGCTTTAACCCGCATTAAGGGTTTGGGTTGGCCACTTTCGACTAAATTATTAAACTCTTTAGGTCTTGATTCAAAGAAAAGAGTTAAAGATTTGACCAGTGACGAAGTTGCTAAGATCTCGGCTAAGCTGGATGAGATGCCCATTGAAGGCGAACTTGCAAGACAGGTGAGAGGTAACGTTCAAAGGCTCCAAACGATAGGAAGTTATAGAGGTATAAGACATTCGAGGGGACTTCCTGTGCGAGGGCAAAGAACCAGAACCAATGCCCGCACAAAGCGTGGAAAGAGAAAAACTGTCGGAGCATTTAAGAAAGAGATTCTCTCAAAGATGTCTGAAGGCAAAACCGAGGAGAAGAAATAATGGCGACAAATACTAAAAAGACAAAGCGTGAAGTAAAACAAGCAAAGGTTTATGTTTCTGCTTCTTTTAACAATACGTTGGTTACAGTTACCGACACCGAGGGTGGAGTTTTGGCTTGGGGTTCATCCGGGAACTCCGGATTTAAGGGTACTAGAAAATCAACTCCATACGCTGCTACGACGGCCGTTGAAAAGACGGTAAAACAGGCAAAAGACAATTTTGGGGTAGAAGATGTTGAAATTTATATAAAAGGGCCGGGACCCGGTAGGGATGCAGCTCTGAGAGCAATTCGGGCAACAGGAGTAAAAATTTCCTTAATTGCGGATGTTACGCCGGTTCCTCACAACGGGCCCAGGCCGAAGAAAAAGAGGAGAGTATAACAAAATGAGTAGATATACAGGACCAAAAGACAGATTATCAAGAAGGGAAGGGTTTGACCTTTTTAGTAAGGGTGCAAAGTTGACTCGTATGAATGTTCCGCCCGGAGTTCATGGGCCTAAGGGTGTAACTACTGGGAAGTCTCAGTATGGCCGTCAGCTTAGGGAGAAGCAGAAAGTTAAAAGGTTATATGGGATAAGTGAGGCCCAGTTCAGAAGGTATGTTGAGGTTGCTTTGAAGTCGAAGGGAAATACGGGCGAGGCACTTCTGACTTCTCTTGAGAAACGCCTCGATAATGTAGTTTTCCGACTTGGTTTTGCTCCGACCAGGCCTTCTGCAAGGCAGGTTGTTACTCACGAGCACGTTTTAGTTAATGGTAAGAAGCTAAATATTCCATCTTACTCGGTTAGGGTTGGGGATGTAATTTCACTGGATGCCAAAAGCATGAGCATCCCGGAGGTAAAGAAAGCATTTGATGTAGAGGATAGAGTTGTCCCCGCATGGCTTGAGAGGAAGGCTGCGGCAGGACATGTTAAGGTAAACCCCACAAGGGTGGATGTGGTTGAACCAATTAACGAGCAAGATATTGTTGAGTTCTATAGCAGATAGATGTAAAATACTCGAGTCCTTTAGCTTCGGCTAGAGGATTTTTCTAAGGAGGTGATTATTTTGAACGATCCTATTTTTGAAATTAAACAGGAAAAGAAAGAAGAAAATTACGCAAAATTCGTGATTTCTCCGTTGGAGCAGGGCTACGGTCTAACTCTCGGGAATTCACTGAGGCGTGTTATGCTCACAAGCCTTCCGGGATATGCGGTTACTTCAGTTAAAATTGCTGGGGTTAAGCACCAATTTTCATCGCTTGCTGGCATGAAGGAGGATATTGTTGAGTTTGTCCTAAACTTAAAAAAGGTCAGATTTTCTTCTAAGAGCGATAAGCCGATTAAAGCAACAATTGAGGTTTCAAAGGCTGGGGATGTCAAAGCATCCGATATTAAAGTCTCCGGAGATGTAAAGATTGTTAATCCGGACTTGGTACTAGCAAATTTAGGTAAAGGATCAAAGCTTTCTTGCGATTTGGTGATTGAATCTGGTGTCGGGTATTCTCCCGCAGAAGATAGATCTGTAAGCACGATTGGACTTATTCCGGTAGATGCCACATTCTCTCCCGTCAAGCGTGTATCCTACAAAGTTGAGGAAACCCGTGTCGGTCGTGTTACAAATTATGACAAGTTGACCCTCGAAGTGTGGACAGATGGAACAATCAGCGCAGAAGGAGCCTTAATGGAATCTGCTAAAATTCTAGTCTCTTATTTTGGCCAGGTAGTTAACCCTAAGAAAGTTGAAAAGAAAGAGGCAGAGGTAGTACATGATTTGGGTCCGGTAGGGAAGTTGTCAGTTGAGGAAATTGGTCTTCCCACCCGCGTTGCCAATGCTTTAACTAAGGCTGGTTATGAAACAGTTGAAGACTTGGTTCGAGCCAAAAAGGCTGATTTAGTCAAGGTTAGAAATTTGGGAGAAAAATCTCTTAAGATAATTGCAGCCGCTTTGGGGACAAAAGGTGTTGAATTTTTAGCCAATGAATAAGCGAATTTTTGGACGTAAACTTTCAAGATCGCGCCCCGCAAGAGAAGCTCTTTTTTCATCTTTGATACAGGCCCTTATTTTGAGTGGAAAAATTTCAACCACTAATGCTAAGGCGAAGGCTATCAGGGGCGAGGTCGAGAAGATGGTCACCCTTGCAAGGAAGGGTTCTGTTAGTGCGCGTAGAAAAGTTTTGGCGAAGCTAGATAACAACAGAAAAGTATGCGATATGCTTTTCCAAAAAGTTGCCCCATCTTTTGCCACCAGAAGCTCTGGCTTTATACGAATTATCCATCTTTCGCCAAGGCGAGGCGACGCGGCCCAGATGGTTAGAATTGAATGGAGTCAAAAGGTTGATATGACTCCAAAAAAGGAAGAGAAAAAGAAAATAGAAAAGAAAACCGGAGCAACTACAAAGGCTGTAAAGAAAGTAGTTAAGAAATGAAAACTTTTCAACCAAAAGTAAAGGAAATGAAACGAAGTTGGCATCTTGTCGATGCCGATGGAAAAATTTTGGGCAGACTTGCAACCGAAGTTGCAAAATATCTGACAGGAAAGCATAAGGCCACATATTCCGCAAATCTTGATAGTGGGGACTTTGTTGTGGTTATTAATGCCGAGAAAATTGAAACTACCGGCAAAAAATCTTCGAAGAAGGTTTATAGAAGGCATTCCGGTTACCCGAGCGGATTCAAAGAAAGAAGCTTTCGACAGGTTTTGGAAACACACCCGGAAAGAATAGTCGAACACGCAGTAAATGGGATGGTTCCTGACAACCGTTTGAAGAAAGATAGAATGTTAAGACTCAAAGTTGTGGTAGGGAGCGCAAACCCGTTTGAGAAGGAGTTTGCAAAATAATATGGCAAAAAAGATTGATTTTATTTATGGAGTTGGCAAAAGAAGGACCTCGAGTGCGAGAGTTCGACTTTATCGTGGAAAAGGAGAAAGTTCTGTAAATTCTAAGCCCGCAGGTAAGTATTTTGAAGGTAAGGTTGCCGAAAAAGCACTTGCCAAACCTTTTGGCGTAACTGAGACGAGCGATAAGTACTATTTCAGTGCAAAAGTTTCCGGTGGTGGAAAGAACGGACAAATCGAAGCCGTTACCTTGGGAATAGCAAGAGCCCTTGTTAAAGTTTCTCCGGAAAAATTCAGACCTCTTTTAAGAAAAGTCGGTCTTCTTACCCGCGATTCAAGAGAGCGCCAAAGAAGAATGGTGGGAATGGGTGGTAAGGCTCGTAGGCGCAAACAATCTCCAAAGCGGTAAGAGCTAATTTTGATATACTTCCATTATGTCAAACGAAAGGTTTACGCTGCGTGCGGCAGTTTACTTAATTCTGATAAGAGATAGCAAAGTTCTTCTTGCGCGACGCTTCAAAACCGGTTGGATGGACGGCAAGTATAGTTTGATTGCAGGGCATTTGGATGGAAACGAAAGCGTTTTTGATGCAATGCTTCGTGAAGCTTTTGAAGAAGCTGGAATAAAAGTTCACAAGAAAGATCTAAGGCCAATTAAAGTTCTTCATAGAATAAGCTCTGATCATATGGAATATATGGACTTCTTTTTTATTGCAGAAAAGTGGGAAGGTGAGCCAAAAATTTTGGAACCTCACAAGTGTGATGACATGAGCTGGTTTCAGGTTAATAATCTTCCGGAAAACACTTTGCCCTATGTCAAAGAAGTAATCGAAAATTACAAAGACGGCATTCCTTTTATCGAATCGGGTTGGAATTAATTTTATTTCTTCAAAAATTTATCCGGAATAGGACCGGTTTTTGCTAAGAAAATATAGACAGCAACTCCGTCCGGTCGGGAAATTCCGTCAACAACTTTTATCGGAAGTCCGTCTCTGATTTTACTTTCGTAGGGACAATCAGCGAAGTCGATAACCAAAATATTTTTATCATAATAATCAATAAAACTATTGTCAGACGGGCATCTCAAGTTACTGAATGTTATATTGCCGTACTGACTTAGGTTTTTATTAAAAACTTTCGGATCAATTTTGTTAAAAAATGCGAACCAAGGATAAAGGTTGTCCGGAAAGCCGGTAATAATCACTTTGTCGTAATTTTTGCTTACCGATTGTAGTTTTAGTGCCAATTCTTTTGCCCCGACATCTCTATAGGAAGCATTGTTAAGTGGCAAATTCTTGATAAACGGCTGGTGATTTAGTGAATGGCTGAAGTACATATGCAGGAAGAAGATAAAATTCAAAAACAAAAATGCATAAGTCAGTGGAATTATTCTTTTGTATTTTTTGATTTCGGATAAAAATGTAATTCCGTATGATTCGATGAGTATCAAAAATGGCAGCATGAGGTATGCTCTGTGAAGGTTAGGCGAGTCCTCGCTTGTCAATATTGCGGGGAGTGGGGCTATTAAAAGTAAAATTAGCGGTAGATAATTCCCTTTTCCTTTTAAGATTTGAGTAATACCTAAAATTAAAAGCAATCCTTCCACAAATGTTAAAAGTCCGACTCCGGGAGTTGTATAACGGTATGGGCGGGCGGCGTTTCCAATTAGAAAATTGGGGTTAAAATATGATCCGTATTCATTAACAAAACGTTCGCTGTAAATAAACAATCTGTTATCAAATATCAGCGACAAGAGTGACTTTCTTTTGTTTTCGGATATCGTTCTTTGTATTTGATAAGTTAAATCCGTATCTTTAAAAATAGAAACCTGCCCGAGCCTCTCCCTTGAGCTTTTACCCAGACCAATGATGAGGCTTGCGATAGTAATCACACCAATGGTAATTAGAACTGGTTTTTGCTTTTTGACTACCGAGTATTTTTTGAAGTAGAAAAAGGCGATTGTAATAAAGAATGCTGGCGCTAGAACTCTAACTGAATGATAGAGAAAATAGCTGGTTAGGATTAATACTATCGCTAAAATAGCATCCTTTCGGTTTTGTTTTTGGATTAACTTCAAGAAGAAATATATGCCGAAGAGGGCAAAAAAGATTGAGATGACAACTTCGCTAGTTGCTCTGGAAGTTTCAATTGCCCAAGGAGAAATCGCGAGTAAAACTGCCGGAGCATATTTAAACTTCTTGGACTGGAAAAGATACTGCCCGATCAAGTAGATCGGTAGGATTGTTAATGCCCCAAAAAGTGCAGATGAAAACCTGACAGCAAACTCGCTACCCCCAAAAATTAAAATTGAAGGAATTGTGAGGTAGAAAATTCCGGTTGGGCGGAAGTCTCCGAATGAATTATAGTAAGGAGCCAAAAGATTTCCGTGATCGTCGCGCCCGGTTGCCAAAATCGAAATAGCGTTCCAGCCAACTTTGACCTCGTCCACATGGAAGCCATAAGGAAGGGTCCCCAGCTTATAAATTCTTAAGGCTAGTGCGAGCAGGAATATCCAAAAAAGAGGGCTTCTTAAAATTTTATTCAATTTAAGATTTGGTCGGGGATCTGGGAATTGAACCCAGGTCTGACGCACCCCATGCGCCAATTCTACCGTTAAACTAATCCCCGAGCGGACCAATTTTATCACAATTTGCTTCTTGCATTTTCTTTTCACCCATAGTACAAAGATACGGAATGGCGAGAGTAAAAAAACCCGAAACTGAGACTCCAGTAAAACAGGAAGGTCAATCTGCAAAACTTCAAGCAATCAGACTTGCAATGGACCAAATTGAAAAACAATATGGTCGCGGTTCAATCATGAGGCTGGGTGAAAAAACAAGTGATCAATTAAAAATTGAGGTTATTCCAACTGGGTCAATTGCGCTTGACTTGGCGCTTGGTGTTGGCGGGCTTCCAAGAGGTAGAATAATTGAAATTTACGGACCGGAGGCTTCGGGAAAGACCACGCTTGCGCTTTCTGTTATTGCGGAAGCGCAGAAAAAAGGCGGGCAGTGCGCTTTTGTGGACGCGGAACACGCGCTTGATCCGGTTCGTGCTGAAGTAATTGGTGTAAATCTTGACGATCTTCTCCTTTCTCAACCCGACACAGGGGAACAAGCTTTGGAAATAACGGAGACCTTAATAAGGAGCGGCGCACTAGATGTTGTAGTTGTTGATTCGGTTGCGGCACTTGTTCCGAGGGCTGAACTTGAGGGGGAAATGGGAGATGCGGTTATGGGAATGCAGGCGAGACTGATGAGTCAGGCACTTCGCAAATTAACCGGCGCGATTTCAAAATCAAAAACGGTTTTGATTTTTACTAACCAACTTCGTCAAAAAATCGGAGTTATGTTTGGAAATCCGGAAACGACCCCCGGCGGCCTTGCCCTTAAGTTTTATGCTTCAGTTCGCCTAGACACCAGAAGGATAGAAGTTTTGAAGGATGGTGAAAGGGTTATTGGCTCACGCCACAGAGTTCGCATCGTTAAAAATAAGGTGGCACCACCTCTTCGTGTTGCAGAATTAGACATTATGGAGACTGAGGGAATAAGCAAAGTGGGAGGAATTTTGGATGTTGCACTTGAACTTGGACTGGTGAGTAAAAGTGGGTCGTTCTTTAATTATGAAGGAAAACCTATTGCCCAAGGCAAAGAAGCCGCAAAAGCTTACCTGCGAGAACATACCGGCTTTGCGGAAGGTCTTGAAAAGAAGATTCGCGAAATGGCGGCTTCCGGCAAGAAGATGCCAAAGGAGATTGGTGAAGAGGAAAAAGAGTAATATCAATTAGTGCCGGTAATCACTTCAATCAAACAGCAGAAAAATAAGGATCGGGTGAATGTCTATCTTGACGATAGGTTTGGCTTTGGAATTGATCTAGATAATTTCGTTTTACTTCATTTAAAAGTTGACCAGGAACTGACGGATGAGGATGTTGCCAAAATTGTTAAAAAAGCTGAGTTTCAAAAAAGTTTGGATAAGCTTTTAAGATTTGCCATGGTCAGACCGAGGAGCGAAAGGGAGATAACTGATTATTTCAAGCGAAAGAAAGTCCATGAGAGTTTGTACCCGGAGTTAATTGAGAAATTAAAACACTTTGAACTTTTGGATGATGAAAAGTTTGCATGGTGGTGGTTTGGACAACGATTGGAATTCAGACCAAAACCCCGGAAGGTTGTAAGAATGGAGCTGCTTCAAAAGGGAATTAGTCGGGAAATAATCGATAAGGTTTTGAGTGAGATGAAGGTTGATGAGGAGAAAATGGCCCGTGGTTTAATTGAAAAGAAACTGTACAAATGGAAAAATCTACCCGCCAGTAAGATGCGTCAAAAAATGTCCACCTATTTAGCAGGAAAGGGCTTCGGTTGGGATGTGATTGAAAAGGTCGCCTCTTCGGGGTAAAATATAACAAGAAGTCAAAGATATGAGCAAGAAGACACTTAAGACAGCTTCTTCGTTCGGAATGTCCCTCATCTAAGGCGGGACCTTATTTGGCTTCGGAAGGATATGAATATACAGGACGAATATAAAGATAAGCTTTCTAAGGTTGCAAAAATGACTCAAGAGGAGGCAAAGCGAGCCCTTCTTGATGAGGTTCAAAAAGACTTAACCAGTGAGATTGCCAAAAAGATCAGAGCTGCCGAAGAAAAGATTAAAGAAGAGGTAAATCAAAAAGCTCAGGAGATACTTTTGGATGCCATGAAACATGGAGCCACGGGTTACACTGCAGAGTACACACTTTCTTCAATAACCGTTCCAAACGAAGATGTCAAAGGCAGGATAATCGGCGCGGGAGGGCGTAATATTCGCGCATTTGAGAAGGAGGCTGGGGTAGAAATAGAAATAGATGAAACAAATGAAATAAGAATTTCATCTTTTGATGCAATTCGTCGCGAGGTTGCCAAGCGCGCTTTGGAAATATTAATTAAGGACGCCAGAATCCAACCCTCAAGAATTGAGGAGGTAGTTCGTCAGGTTAAGGCGAGTATGGAGGACGTTCTTTTGGAGGAGGGAGAAAAAATTACCCACGAATGTGGTGTTTTTAATTTACCGATAGAATTAATTAAAATGATTGGGCGTTATCGTTTTAGGACTTCTTATGGACAAAACTTAGGAATCCACACAATTGAGGAGACTAAGATAGGTGTTGCTGTAGCTACAGAGATTGGTGCTAATGTTGATGTCGTTCGTTTGGGCTGTCTTCTTCATGATATAGGTAAGATCGTAACCAATGAAGAGGGTAATCATGTAGAACTTGGAGTTAACCTTCTTAAAAAATACGGAATTCCAAAAGAGGTTGTTAATTGTGTAGCAGAACACCATGAAGATCGTCCATTTTCTTCAAATGAGAGTGTAATTGTTTGGATTGCTGATGCGGTTAGCGGAAGTCGTCCGGGTGCGCGTTATGAGCCTCATGAAGGTTATGTCAAAAGGATGACCAAGATCGAGGAGATTGCTAAGGGATTTCCGGGAGTGGATGCGGTTTTTGCTTTTCAGGCTGGCCGTGATGTTCGTGTAATAGTTAATCCGAACGAGGTGGATGATGACAAGCTCACTGTTTTGGCGCATGATATAGCAAGGAAGTTGGAACGTGAGGCGGAATATGCGGGGCAAATTAAAGTCTCTGCAATCCGGGAAGTTAGAGCGACCGAAACTACTTCGGCCAAATAATGACAAGAAGCCTGTCAAAAATAAAGTCTTCATCTTTTTTATATTTACTGCTTGGCACCGTTTTTATTCTGTCTGTTGCTTCAATTGTTTATTCAAGTGAGGTCCGACCTTCTAGTTTTAGTAAAATTATAAATAGTAAATTTGGCTCACTTCTTGGCCATCCTGTGTCCAAATCTGTCCCGTCAATTTCCCCAAATTTATCTCCAACTCCGAAGGCCACACCGAAGCCACTAAGTTTCGCAGAAATGAATGTACTTTATGGTCCTTGTACCTATCTACCAACATTTTTGTACCATCACATTCAAGGTCGAGGATTGGCGGTTGAGAAAAAACAAACCGCCCTAACGGTATATACGGACGTTTTTAGGCAACAGATGCAGTATTTGAAAGACAAAGGTTACAACATCGTTTCAATGCAAGATTTAATAAATTTTTTTGATGCCGGTATCCCCATTCCTTCAAAGAGCATTCTTTTGACGTTTGATGATGGCTATCAGGATTTTTATACGGATGCCTATCCAATTCTTTCAGGTCTTGGTTTCAAATCGACGTTGTTTTCAGCGACCGGCTTGGTGGGTAATCCCGATTACTTAGTTTGGGACGAAATGTCTTCAATGAACGGACTCACTCTTTTTGCAAACCATACTTGGTCACATAAAAGTTTGCCGTCCGTTGATGGTGAAATTCAACAAAGAGAAATTTCAACAGCCGATACCCAACTTATCGAACATGGTTTAAATCTCCCTAAGGTTTTTGCGTATCCTTATGGTGGTTATACTCCTTTTGCAGAAAGTTACATAAAAAGTTTGGGGTACCAACTAGCTTTCGGAACAGTTCCCGGTTCAGTTCTTTGTAAAAAACAACGCTTTGACCTTCCGCGTATAAGAATTGGCGATGTTAATCTTTCATACTACGGTTTCTAAAAAAGTGCCGTACGCTTGACTTTTTATTAATATTCGATTAAGCTCGCTCTTGTAAATGACAAAAGTTGAATTGATTGATTTGGTTGCAAGAAAAGCCCATTTAACAAAAAAGGCCGCAGAAGAAGCGGTTGAAGTTTTCTTAAATGAAATTGGTAGAGTTCTTTCTAAAGGAGAAAAAGTTGTACTTTCTGGCTTCGGGACTTTCAGAGTGATTTCAATGAGAGGTAAGACCGTTAAGATACCAAAAACGGATAAAATGGTTACAATTCGAGCCCATAGGTCTCCACGATTTACTCCCGGCAAAAAACTAAAAAGACAGGTTAGCAGGTGATCTCCGTGTTATACTCTAGCTATGGATCGTGCCATTATTGTTGATCATCTTGTCAAAAATTTTGAAGTTACAGAGAAGGAACCCGGCATTACCGGAGCCTTAAAATCTCTTTTCTCTCCCAAAACAAAACAAGTTCACGCAATTAGAGGAATTTCATTTGCGATCCAACCTGGAGAGCTGGTTGGATTTATTGGGCCGAATGGAGCAGGTAAGACGACCACTCTAAAAACTCTCTCCGGTCTCCTTTATCCGACGAGTGGATTTGTGGAAGTTCTGGAATATGACCCTTGGGATAGACGCCCTGAATATCTAAAGCAAATCGCGCTTGTTATGGGACAAAAAAATCAGCTTTGGTGGGATTTGCCTGCGATTGAGACATTTGAACTCAACCGTGCGATTTATGAAATCCCGAGAAGGGTTTATGAAGAAAACCTGAAGGAGTTAACGGAACTTGTTGAAGTTGAAAAACTTGTTAATACTCCGGTCAGAAAACTTTCATTAGGACAAAGAATGAGGATGGAGCTGGTTGCCGCACTTCTTCATAAACCTAAAATTTTGTTTTTAGATGAGCCCACAATTGGGTTAGATCTGGTTGCTCAACAAAAAATGAGGGATTTTATCTATGAATACAATAAAAAATATAATGCCACAATAATTCTTACATCCCACAACATGGATGATCTTATTGATCTGGCCCGCAGGGTCATTGTTATTGATGAGGGTCGCCTTCTTTTTGATGGAGCCCTTGAAGAGTTGGTTGGCCGTTTTGCTAAAGAAAAAATTATTAAGGCAACTCTCGGGAGCGAAGATAATATAAAGGAAATTGAAAAAATTGGTAAGATCAAGAAAATTAGTTTTCCGGAGGTTACCCTTTCTGTTCCCAGAAGCACCACAGCAGTTGCGGCAGCAGAGCTCCTTCAAAATTTTCCAGTTGAAGACCTGACAATAGAAGAGGTTCCGATAGAAGACATTATCCGCAAGGTTTTCAAGGGTGAATTGAAACAATGAGGAAATATTGGCAGATCTTCAAGATTTCTTTTCAGGAAGAATTTGCGTATAGGCTTAATTTTATTCTCTGGCGAGTAAGAAATGTTTTTCAAATCCTTTTAACGTTCTTTCTCTGGAGTACAGTTTTTGTGAATCCCAACACTGTAATTTTTGGTTACGATAGGGCAAAAATCTTGTCGTATGTATTTGGGGTGATGATCGTTCGTGCTCTAGTTTTTTCCTCGAGGGCTGTTGACGTCTCAACTGATATAGCACAGGGAGATTTATCGAATTATTTACTCAAGCCGGTAAGTTATTTTAAGTATTGGTGGACACGCGACGTTTCTAGTAAGGCTTTGAATTTGGTTTTTGCGGCTGTTGAATTTATGGTTCTTTATTTTATTTTAAAACCCCCGTTTTTCTTCCAGAAAGACATATATATGCTTATCACGTTTTTACTTAGCGTTATAATTGCGATGTTTTTATATTTTTTCATACTCTTTGTAGTTAGTGCGGTTCCTTTTTGGGCACCGGAGCTCGGATGGGGATCGCAGTTTTTAATGTTAATTGTTGTGGTTGAAGGTTTATCTGGGTCCCTTTTTCCCACAAATGTCCTTCCGACAAATTTACAGTCGTTGGTTCTTGCAACACCTTTTCCTTATCTGGTTTATTTTCCGGTTCAGGTTTATTTGGGCAATGTGACTGGTCTTGATTTAGTTAAGGGAATATTTATAGGAATTTTTTGGACATTTGCTTTAATGTTTTTTATGAATTGGATTTGGCAAAAAGGTCTAAAAGTATATGAATCAATAGGGAGATAATGTGATGAAAAAATATTTCAAAATCTGGTGGATGATGAGTAGAAATTCGTTTTCCATGGTTTTGACGCAAAAGTTTACGCTTTCGATATTTCTGGTCGGAAAAATATTACGCTTCTTATTCTTTTTTGGTTTTTTGTATTTTCTTCTTCTGGGAACCAAAAATCTTGCCGGATATAACTCTACGCAGGCAATTTTTTTCTTCTTAACCTTTAATGTGGTTGATGTAATCAGTCAATTCCTATTCCGTGAGGTTTATAGGTTTAGACCAATGATAGTTAATGGAGATTTTGATTTTGTTTTGGTTAAACCCATGAGTGCTCTTTTTAGAGTTTTGATGGGGGGGGCGGATGTGATCGACTTTTTGACGATCCCTCCGCTTGTTATAGTAACCATTTATATTTCCACCTTAATGAACCCAACTTTTCAAAACACAATCTATTACATATTACTTATTTTGAATGGTCTTATTATCGCAACCGCGTTTCATATTATTATTCTTTCTTTCGCAATAATAACAACAGAGATAGATCATAGTGTAATGATTTATAGAGACCTGACTAGTTTAGGAAGGTTACCGGTTGATATTTACAAACAACCGTTACAGGGATTTCTAACATATTTTATTCCGGTTGGAATTATGATGACCCTCCCCGTCCGCGCAATTATTGGTTTGGCAACTCCCTCAGGAATTTTTTTGGCTTTTGTGGTTGGGGCGGTTGCAATTTTTATTTCACTTCGGTTTTGGAAATTTGCCCTTAGAAAGTACTCAAGCGCGAGTAGCTGATTATGAAAAGACTACTTGTTGTTTGCGGTCCAACATCAACCGGAAAAACTACTTTGGCCATTAACTTAGCCAAAAAATTTGGTGGAGAGTTGGTGTCTGCAGACTCTAGACAGGTTTACCGTGGAGTTGATATTGGGACCGGAAAAGATTTGCCGCTTGGCTCAAAAATTAGATATCCTTGGTTCTCAAAATATGGATACTACGAGGTTTCTGGGGTTAAAGTTTGGGGCTATGATCTGGTTGATCCAAAACGTGAGTATAGCGTTGCGCAGTATCTGAAATTTGCAAAATATATAATCGGCGACATTGGCAAGAGGAAAAAACTCCCCATTCTTGTTGGGGGAACGGGGCTTTATATAAAAGGAGTAGTTGATGGTATTCCGACCGCTGTTATTCCCAAGAATAACAATTTAAGAAAAAATTTTGAGACCAAGAGTGTGGATGAACTTTTCGATGTACTGGCAAGTCTGGATGCAATCCGCGCCGGGTCCATGAATAGCTCGGACAAGAAAAATCCCAGAAGACTGATTAGAGCGATCGAGGTGTCCCAATATCTTATTGATCACAAGGATACATTTAATCGCAATACGAAAGATTTGATGGATATTCTGTTTATTGGGCTTAATGCGGATAAAAATTTTATTGATGAGAAAATAGATTATCGTGTGAAAAAGAGGATAGATGAGGGGATAAAGTCTGAAATAGAAAAACTACTTAAAGGCGGTGTTAATTGGGATTCTCAGTCAATGCTTTCCTTGGGATATCGTCAGTGGCGGGATTATTTTGAAGGTGGAGTACCTCAGGAGAATGTGGTTGATGAATGGAAAAGGGACGAGAAAAAATATGTTAGGAGACAGCTGGTGTGGTTCAAAAAGGACAAGAGAATAAATTGGTTTGATGTCTCGGCAAAAAACTATTCGAAGGATGTGGAAAAGGTAGTCGAAAAATGGTATTCTTCAGCTGATGTTCAGGAAAATTGAGATTTCTCATAGGACGATAATTTTTGCCGTTTTAGTGCTTCTTTCTTTGGGGTTTCTATATTTAGTGAGGGATATAATTCTGGAACTCTTCGTGGCCCTGATTCTGATGACAATACTTGAGCCTATGGTTGGCAGCTTATCAAAGATCAAAATTCCCAGGGCAGTCTCTGTTCTGATCACTTATATAGTTGTTATTGGGCTTTTGGGGGGAGTAGTTGCTTTACTTGTCCCAACGATTGTCGATCAGACGACGAGTTTTATTAATGCTTTGCCAGTTTACCTTTCAAATATAGGCATTACTCAGGATTTGAGCAGCCAAGTTGTTAAAGGTTTTCTAACATCTTTTGGGACTGCTCCGGGTGAGATTTTTCAGTTTACATTTTCCATCTTTAACAATCTTTTGGCGATCATAACAGTTTTGGTTTTTGCGTTTTATATGCTCGTTGCTAGGGATCGGCTTGAGGATAGTTTGGGATTCTTTTTTGGTGAAGAGAAGAAAAAGGAGCTGGGTGTTATCCTAGACAAGCTCGAGAAGCGAATGGGAGGTTGGGCAAGAGGGGAGTTAATTTTGATGTTTACTATTGGCCTCGGGGTGTATATTGGCTTAAAGTTAATAGGGATTCCGTTTGCCCTACCGCTATCTATTTTATCCGGAATTCTTGAGATAGTTCCCTTTTTGGGTCCCATCATGTCTGCAGTCCCGGCGGTTTTAATTGGGTTTGGAATTTCTCCTATAACCGGTCTTGGAGTCGCCGCATTATATTTTTTGGTTCATCAGATTGAAAACTACGTTTTGGTACCAAAAGTTATGGAAAAATCTGTTGGAGTCTCCCCAATAATAATTCTAATAGCTTTGGCGGTCGGTGCCCGACTTGCAGGAATGGTCGGAGCAATTATATCCGTTCCCACCGTTATTGCCGCTCAAATTTTAGTTAAAGAATACCTCATTAAAGATTAGTTTTTACTCTGGTGATGGTAAGAACCTTTAGCTTCACTCAAGAACCTTGTCGTCCACTGTTTACAAAAAAATACTCACTTTCGTGAGTATTTTTTACTCTGGAAGATGGTAAGCCAGATTCTGTATTTAGATGATCATCTGTCTATGCCCTCACACTTTAGGTCTCGGGAAAGCGCCTGTGACGACCTGTTCGGAGGTTGCAGCGGGGAGGATTGCCTCTTTTCACTCGTTTCTCACTACCTTTAGGGTAGTTAGACCGACATAGTTTCTGTGGCTCTTACTGGCGGTTGCCCGCTTGAGCTTACGCTCAACACCCTGCTTTCTGCTGTCTGGACTTTCCTCCCATTGGTAAGCTTGCGCTAGCCTCAGGGCGATCATCCTTCCTCCAGAGTGAGGCCAGTATACCACTTTTGGGCCATTTTTTCACTTTTAGGAGACGAGGGTTCCAATCTTTTCGCCCTTGAGGATTTTGTCCAGTTTTCCGAGGTTTTTAATATTGAAGACAATAATCGGCATTTTGTGTTTTTGGCAGAGGGCGAAGGCGGTGGCATCCATTACGTCTAAGTGTTTCTCCAGAGCTTCCTGATAAGTCAAATTTTTATACATTTTGGCTTTTGCGTCTTTATTAGGGTCGCTTGAATAAACCCCATCAACACCGGAGGCTTTAAGAATGACATCGCAATTTATCTCAATTGCGCGTAGGGCTGCCCCAGAATCGGTTGTGAAAAAAGGGCTTCCTGTCCCTGCTGTAAAAATGACAATTCTGCCCTTTTCCATATGCCTTATCGCTCGCCTTCGTATGTATGGTTCGGCTACGGATTTAATTTCAAAGGCTGTCATCATACGTGTCGGTGCCCCCAGTCTTTCAAGTGCTTCCTGTAATGCCATTCCATTAATCACCGTTGCCAACATACCCATATAGTCTGCTGTTGCTTGATCGACTTGTATAGACCGCTCCCGACCTCTAAATATATTCCCTCCACCAACGACTATTGCCAGATCAACTTGGGTCTTTTTCCAGATATTAATGAGTTGTGAAGCAATACTTTCGTATGAAGCAAAATTTATTCCTTTCCCGCCATTTTCTCCAAATAGCTCCCCCGTAAGCTTCAGAAGCACTCTTTTATATTTGAGTTTCCTGCCCACGGTTGGCGTATTGTAGCAGAATTTTTTCTCATTTGCTGGGTTTCAACTTATCGAAACTATGTGCTAATGTTAGTCAATGCTTTCAAAAGTTACTTCCGGTGCTATGGTCGGTTTATCTGCGACGTTAGTTGATGTTGAAGTTGATGTGGCAGAGGTTGGTTTACCCAGTTTTACAGTTGTCGGTCTTCCGGATAAAGCCGTTGAAGAATCTAAGGAGCGTGTAAGAAGCGCAATCAAAAATAGCGGAGCCGACTTTCCAATAACCAGAATTACAGTAAATTTGGCGCCTGCTGATCTGCCAAAAATGGGTCCTGCCTACGATTTACCGATTGCTCTTGGAATTTTGATTGCTTCGGGACAAATTGCGCCTGAAATTGACGGCTCTTTGTTCTTTGGAGAACTTTCGCTTGACGGAGGTTTGAGACACACAAATGGAATTTTGCCCATGAGCTATCTGGCTAGCGAGAAACACTATAAACAAATATTTATTCCTAAAGTCAATGAAAAGGAAGCAGCTGTTGTTCCTGCGGTGAAAGTTTATGGTGCCAACTCTCTCTTGGATTTGGTTAGATTTTTTAACAAAACTCTTCAGATTGAACCGGCTAAAAATATTAAACTTAAAACCCTTTTGGTTAGAAGTGAAGCGGAATTTGATTTTTCTGAAATTGTCGGTCAGGAACAGGCGAAGAGGGCTTTGGAGGTTGCGGCAGCCGGTGGGCACAATTTATTCATGAAGGGGACTCCGGGATCGGGAAAAACCATGCTTTCCCGGGCACTTCCCGGGATTTTACCCACTCCAACAGAAAGTGAGGCTCTCGAAGTGACAAAAATCTATTCCATTACCGGTAATTTGCCCGAAGGAGAATCGATTATTACTAAAAGACCTTTTAGGAGTCCTCATCACACAATAAGTAGGATTGGATTGATTGGCGGAGGAAGTAGTCCTCTGCCCGGTGAAATCTCTTTGAGTCATCGTGGGGTTTTGTTTTTGGATGAGTTTCCTGAATTTCCCAGACATGTCCTCGAAGCTCTTAGGCAACCGATAGAGGATGGAGTTGTGACAATTTCAAGAGCCAAAGGCTCCGTTACTTACCCGGCCAAGTTTTTACTGGTTGCAGCTAGTAATCCCTGCCCTTGTGGTTATTTTGGTGATACCAAGCGAGTATGTACTTGTCTGCCCGGAGTGGTAGCCAGATACCAAAAGAGAATTTCCGGACCCATCCTAGATAGAATAGACATTCATATTGATGTGCCGTCAGTTGAGACGCAAAAGCTTTTGGATGATAAAGCCGTTCGTGAGTGCTCAAAAGATATTCAAAAAAGGACCCAATCCGCCCGCGAAATTCAGACAAGAAGATTCAAAAATACTTCTATAAAAAGTAACGCTGAAATGGCAACGCGGGATGTTAAGAAATATTGTGCTCTCACCAACGAGTGTCAGGGACTTTTGACGAGTGCTGTCTCGGTAATGAATTTGACTGCCAGGAGCTATTTCAAGGTGATAAAAATTGCCCGCACAATTGCTGACCTAGCCGGTGAAAAATTGATTTCTGTTAATCATATTGCTGAGGCTTTGCAATATCGTCCCAAGATAGAGGATTAGTGTAAAATATCTCCATGCGATTGGTTGTGCAGAGAGTTAAAAAAGCTAGAGTGACCAGAGTTGAAGATGGGGAAGTTGTTGGAGAAATTGGTAACGGGCTCTTTGTTCTTCTTGGAGTTAAAAAGGGTGATACCGAAAAGGAGGTTAATGTATCGGTGGATAAACTCGCCAAGCTTCGGGTTATGTCGGACTCGAATAACAAAATGAATCTGTCTGTAGTTGATACGAAATCAGAGATTTTAGTTGTTTCTCAATTTACCCTCCACGCGGACACAACAGGGGGAAATAGACCAAGTTTTATTAATGCAGCTCTACCGAACGATGCCCGTAAAATATATGAGCAATTTATTATTAAATTGAAAGAGAAGGGAATAAAAGTTGAAACCGGAAGCTTTGGTGATTATATGGAAATCGAGGCGGTTTTGGATGGGCCGGTAACTATTATATACTCTGATTAGATGTTTAAGTTTGCGCGACTTTTAGGCGGCTCACTTCTTATTTTAGTATTTGTTGTTGTTACGATGACTTCTTATATTGTTGGCGTCATCCAGGGTTACCGGGGTGGTGTAACAAATACCGAGGAGGCTTTGAAAAATGCACTTTCGAGTAAAGTTTCCTCAACCACCAAACCCATTGCAACTACGGCTCCAACTCATTATTCAGCTCCTGCCAATCCGACATGGGGAGGCCCGCAGCTTTGGGACGCCGTGAATAAAAGAAGAGTCGAACTTGGGGTTAATCCACTTTCGGTCCGCGATGAACTTTGTACAATTGCATCAATTCGACTCAATCAACTTCTTGATCTTGGAAAACTGGATGGTCACGTTGGATTTTCCAATATGCCGACTGACCGGCCAGACTTAAAATGGATCTTTGACAAGTATAATTTAAGTGAATTTTTAGTGGCGGGTGCAACTTCACCGGAGGATGCGGTTTCTCTTTGGGAAAATACTTTGGGACATAAGGAGTTACTTTCCGGCGGCCAATATGTTTGGGGTTGCATCTATGCCCAAAACGGCTTCGGAGTTGCCATCGCCGCTTATTAATTATTTGAATCTTGGATTGAGTCCGATGAAGCCTTCTTTTGTGGGTGCAGCTTTGAAAACAAAAAAGTGTAGATGGGGCTCGGTCATCCACCCTGAATTTCCAGTGACGGCAAGCTGTTGTCCTTCTTTTACGTTATCTCCAATTTTGACCAACACAGAACCTTTAGCTAGGTGTGCTGGTTGCGAATACTCGCCGTTTGAGTGTCTAATTGTTATGTAGTTGAGAAAATCTTTGAAATCTTCCGTCGGGCCAAACTTGTCGTTTGTGTCTACGACAGCTGTGACAATACCTTCAAGGGGGGCGAGGACTGGCGTGCCGAGAGGAACTATAAAGTCTATGGCTCCTTTGAATGGGCCTTTGTGTGATGGATAATCTTTTATAATTTTTTCAATTTTTGTTTGTGATGGGAATGGGTGTAAATAACGATTAATACTTTGGTCGGGTTTCCTTAAAAATTCTTTTATACCGGAGATTACCTTTACTTCCATGCCTGATTATATCAAATGGTTATTTGTTAAAAATTCAATTAATCTCCTCTTTGAGGTAAACTGCCGGCCGATACTGACAAACAAGCGATTTATATCCGGCCAATATTTTTTGGGTAGTATTTTTGTTAATTCCTCTTCTGTCTGCTCTGGAGTATTGGTGTGAACCCAACCTAGTAAGTTTGAAATTCTGTGAACGTGTGTATCGACCGCGATCGCAGGAATTTTGAAAGCGCGATTTAATACTAGGTTTGCAGTTTTCCTACCTACACCCGGCAGCTTTATCAAACGTTCGCGGGTGTTTGGAACTTCATTAATCATTTCCGAAAGTTTTGATAAGTTTTTTGCTTTGGTTCGATAGAATCCAACGGGGTAAATTAACTTCGCAATCATTCTAATCTCTAATTGACCTAATTGTTCTAGGTTAGAGGCCACTTTGAATAATCTTTTTGAAGCTTCCAAAGTCACTTCGTCTTTCGTACGTGCCGATAAAATTGTTGAAACTAAAGTTTTGTATGGGTCAGAACCAAAAATTTCTAAAGGAACCAGCATGTAATTCTCCTTGAAGATTTTGAAGACTTTGGCAAAATTCATTTCAGTAACGCAAAAGGGGCCCTACCAACGGCGGGTGCCCTTTTGTTTTAGAAATGTTAAAATCGGGTATTACTTTCCTCCGATCTTGAACATGGTTGTGCCACAGACTTCACAAACAGCCTTTGTAGCTTTCTTACCATTCTTCATGGTAACTTCCTGAGCGTTCTTTCCCTCTCTCTTTGCGCGGCACTTTACACAATACATCATTATTATTCACCCCCTATCGTCAGAGCAGAAAAAATTTTTTCCAAGCTAAGTATATCACCAGCTCGACTATCAGAATGAAGCTGGTTGTTATCAGACTTTTTTTAATATCTTTTTTGATGAACTCAGTTTCTTCTGAAATGGCCTTGGGTTCGGCTTTTTTCAGTGGCGCAGCCTCGTTGGAGTTTGTTGAGCTTGTTTTTTTTGTTTCCCTCTTGACAGAGCCTTGTGACAGTCTACTTTTTGAACCTCCGTCCCAGGAAACTAAAAACGGATAGTGGACGTTTTCTTTTTCGTTTCTTGTTCTTTTTTTCGACATTGCCACTATATTAACACACCTTGACACCGATGTTGTGGAATGTAACAATGGTTGAACCAAATGGGTAACGTTTGTTTTCAAAGTTACCTGAAGTTGGACTTGCCCAGAATCTAAACAATGGAAACTCAAGTCCTTTTCTTTTTTTTAGTTATAGCCATTTGGCTTTTAGTCTTGAGTTTTTTTGTATTTAGGATCAGTTCGCTTTTTAACAAATTGACAAAGGGGGTTGAGGTGACAGACCTTAAAAAGGTTTTGGAAAGACTCCTTGAGAGTGAAACTAAGAACGTTGGCGTTCTTAAAGACATCGAAAAAAGGATTGAGTTTTTGAGCGAAGAAGGTAATCACCACGTTCAAAAAGTTGGTCTTGTGCGATTTAACCCTTTTAAGGAGTTGGGTGGGGATCACAGTTTTTGCCTTGCGATTTTGGATGGGAATGATTCGGGAATTGTAATTACGAGCCTTCATACCCGTGATAGAACTAGGGTTTATATGAAGGATGTAAAGAAAGGTAAAAGCGAGAGCGTTCTTTCGGACGAGGAAAGGAAAGCTCTTGCGGTAGCAATAAAAAGATGATGGAAAAAATATTGGTTTATATCAAATCTCAGAAGTCCACTACTTGGCTTACTTTTTTAGGTCTATATTTAATAGCGGTTGGTTTATCCGTTTTGGTTTTTTCATTTGTTTTACCTAAAGGTGGAATTAGTTTGAATATTGGTAATTCACGTTCGAAAATAAAACAAAATCTTCCCAAAACTCAGGCCTGTCCAATAAACGGTATGATGTATACCCAGCCGGAAAAAGATGTTTGGAGTACAAGGAGGCCGGTGACAGCAATGATTGAGAACCATGTTGATTCACGTCCTCAGTCAGGACTTTCCAGTGCAGATGTTGTTTACGAAGCTGTCGCAGAGGGTGGTATTACTCGTTTTTTGAGTATCTTTTATTGCGGGGCGGCTGGGGCTGACGTTAAAGCGGCTCCTATTAGAAGCGCAAGAATATATTTTGTTAATCTTGCTGCCGGTTATGGAAAAAATCCTGTTTTTCTTCATCAGGGTGGAGCCAATGATTTTTGTAGCGACTGCCCTGGAGGGGTAAAGCCGTATGGTCAAATTGCCCCAAAGGTTGATGCCTATGGGGCTCTTGATAAGTTGGGTTGGAGGAATGGAGAAGCAGGAAATGATTTTGATGGCGGTTTTAATATTGGTTTTCCGGTAGTAGTACGTGATCAATATAGGCTCGGAAGTGAGCCGGCACTTTGGGAGCACTCAGTTGTTGCCGATATGGATGAGGTTTATAAGGAGGCTGCAAAGCGCGGATTCAATTATAAGGACGGGGAGGGAAATCCATGGACTCAAGGTTTTAGAGCCTGGAAATTTGATAACGGGTCCGCGAATTCAAAGCCAACTGCCTCTGATATTTCTTTTCAATTTTGGGACAATCAACCCGATTATAATGTTGAATGGAAATATGACCAGGCAACCAACACTTACAAAAGATTTGACGGGGGAAAGGCTCATACGGATTGGAATTTTGATAAACCTCAGATATCAGCTTCTGATGTAGTTGTTATGTTTGTTAAAGAAGAGGGTCCGGTCGATGAAGAGAAACATATGTATTATGAAGTAATAGGTGAAGGCGACGCGATAATTTTCAAAAACGGGGTGGCCACCACTGGGACTTGGAAAAAAGACTCACAACTTGACAGGGAAGTTTTTTATGATAAAAATGGAGCAGAAATCACACTAACACGCGGGCCGATTTGGATTGAGCTTGTTCCTGCCGGGAATAGCATAAAATATTAATTTTAATTTGAGTTTTAGTTTCTCCTGCCCCCTAGGATTATATGGCTGATCTATCCGATATTATAACTTCGAAAGTGAGGATTAAAATCCTTGAGTTGTTTTTTGCAAACACAAAAGAGCTGTATCACGTAAGGGGAATTGTCAGGGAGATCAAAGAGGAGATTAATGCGGTAAGGCGCGAATTAACTAAACTTGAGGGCAATGGAATTCTAAAGAAAGAGCCTAGAGGTAATCGCGTTTATTATTTTTTGAGGGCGGACCATCCTTTTTATGGTGACCTTATCTCGATGGTCGCAAAAACAACCGGTTTGGGGAAAGTTTTGATTGATAATAAAAATAAGATCGGAAAGATCTCCTTTCTTATGTTTTCGGGTCGGTTTACAAGATTCAAAGAAAGGAAGCGCGATGACGATGTTGATATCTTGGTTGTTGGTGAAGTGGTACTGCCAGAGCTTGCAACTCTTATTAGGATGGAAGAGAGTAAGCGCGGACACGAGATAAATTACACCGTTATGAGCAGGGAAGAATTTGATTTTAGGAAGAAGAGACGCGACCCATTTCTTCAGGGAATACTTTACGGGGGCCGTGTTATGATTATTGGTGACGAAGAGGATTTGGTGAGTTAGTTCCTACTATATGAGCGGACCCATAAAGAAATTATTCCTAATTTTTGTTTTGTCGGCCATTTCCTTTTATATTATTCTGCCTCAAAAATTTTCATTATTTGGTAAAAATTTTAGTAGGCACGACTTGAATATTAAAATAGGCTCTCTTACTCTCTCTAGAGTTTTTGATTTTCATTTAGGGCTTGATCTTGCCGGAGGAAGCCAACTAACGTTTGAAGCCGACACATCAAAGATTTCAGCAGACAAAAAAAAGACAGCACTTGACTCTGTGCGGGATATTATTGAAAAAAGAGTTAATCTTTTTGGCGTTTCTGAACCAACTGTTCAAACATCAAGTTTTGAGGGTAAGGATAGAATTATCATAGATCTTCCGGGGGTTAAGGATACTGCCAGCGCCACCGCCCTGATCGGTCAGACGGCCCAACTGCAATTTTCCGAGGTGGTAGAAGTTCCCGGGAAAAATGGGGCAACACCTTCAGCAACACTTAAGCCGACTGATTTAACTGGGGCAGATCTGGCTAGCGCACAAGTCGTTTTTGATAGTAAGTCGGGTAAACCATCTGTTTCAATTCAATTTACCCAAGCTGGCGGAGACAAATTTGCAAAATTAACAAAAGCAAATGTTGGAAAACCTATTGCTATTGTTTTAGATAATTCTGTGGTTTCGGCCCCGATTGTAGAGCAGGAGATTACCGGAAGTAGTGCTCAGATAAGCGGAAGCTTTACGGTTGACCAAGCCAAAAATTTGGCAATCGAGTTAAACGCTGGAGCGCTTCCCGTCCCGGTTAAACTTGTTCAGGAGACTACTGTTGGGGCGACGTTGGGATCTCTTTCGATAAGTAGAAGTATTTTGGCCGGTATTGTTGGTTTTGTAATGGTTCTTATTTTTATGATTCTTTCTTACGGACGTCTCGGGATAGTAGCCGATATCGGACTTTTTCTTTTTGGGATAGTAACAATAGCTCTTTATAAAGCTATTCCTATTACCCTGACTCTTCCGGGGATTGCCGGATTTATGCTTTCGGTTGGAATGGCCGTGGACAGCAATATCTTGATCTTTGAAAGGCTAAAAGAGGAAAGAAGAAAGCGAGATTTTACAAATGCTTTGGAAGTTTCGTTTGGTCGGGCTTGGAATTCAATACGGGATGCTTATGTTGCGACACTTATTACTTGTTTTGTTTTGGTAAATCCTTTTGATTGGTCATTTTTGAATACATCCGGGCCCGTCCGTGGGTTTGCAATTACGTTGGCATTGGGAATCTTTATTTCTCTTTTTACTGGAATTGTTTTTTCAAGAAATTTAATTAGGGTGCTAATCAAAAAATAATATGGAGTGGATGAAATACCGCTGGCTTTATTTGTTAATTTCCGGAAGTGTTATCATCGCCGGAATTTTTAGTCTTGTTAAGTGGGGCCTTCCCATCGGAGTCGAATTTAAGGGGGGTTCGATTCTTGAATACAGAATTGAAAAAGATATTGGAGGGAACCAGATAGAGAATATTTTCAAGGAAAATAAGGTCGAGGTCGTTTCGGTGCAAAAAACAGGCGGTAGTACTTATTTATTGAAACTTGGTCAGATAGGTAGTGATCAGCGTTCAAAAGTGCAGTCGCAGATAGAGAAAGTAAGCGGTGGTAGGGTTGAGGAGTTAAGATATGAAACTGTTGGGCCGACTGTTGGGTTGGAGCTTGTGAAAAAAACCCTTTATGGGATGTTGATTGCCGCTAGTGGAATCTTGCTTTGGGTGGCAATTCAGTTTAAGAGTTTCAAGTTTGGAGTTTCGGCAGTTCTGGCAATGCTTCACGACTCGCTTGTTGTTATTGGCACTTATTCTATCCTTGGTCACTTCTTTGGAGCAGAAGTTGATTTGCTTTTTGTTACTGCGCTTTTAACAATTCTTTCTTTTTCGGTTCACGACACAATAATTGTTTACGATAGGATTCGGGAATCTCAAAAACGTTTGGGTGGAAGTCTTTATGACTTGGCAAATAAGGCTACCAGCGAAACCATGGTGAGATCTCTTAATAATTCATTTGTCGTGATTTTTATGATGATCGCTTTACTCCTTTTGGGTGGAGAAACTATTCGTTATTTTGTTGCGACTCTCTTGGTGGGAACAATATCGGGTGCATATTCTTCACCTTTTGTTGCAGTTCCAATTTTAGTCACTTGGGATGAGCTTCAAAAAAGATCTAGGAAGTAAATTATTTTTTGTCGGCCTTTGCCTGATTGTTGTCGGGGTAATCATCCTCTTAAATAAAAAGGTTGAAATCTTTAATGCGCCAACACCAATGTTAACCCCTGCCCCAATTTCTTATGCCAAGGTTGTTCGAGTTTATGATGGTGATACCATCGAAATTGATACAGGTCAAAAAGTCCGGTATATTGGGGTTGATTCGGCGGAAATCCATCCGACATTTCAATGTTTTTCTAAAGAGGCAAAAAAAGAAAACGAGAGTTTGGTTTTGGAAAAAGAAATCAAGTTAGTAAAAGATACAAGCGAAACGGACAAATATGGTCGGCTACTTCGTTATGTATATGTCGGAAATGTGTTGGTTAATGATTACATGGTCCGCAACGGTTATGCAAAAGTTATGACGGTCCCACCAGATATTAAATATGTCAATCAATTTTTAGAGTTGGAAAAGATTGCGAGAGAAAATAATTTAGGACTTTGGAAAATTTGTCCTTAATCGTTTGAGTAAATCCTCCTTCTCATTGTTTATTTTTTTATCCTCAACCTCCTTGAATATTTTTTCTAAAATTTCACCGACTTTTGGTCCGGGTTTAAGATTTAATTCTTCCATCACATCATTGCCGTCAATTTTTAGATCACGGATTGAGAACGGTTCTCTTTGAACTTCGATGAGTCTTTTTTTGAACTCCTCAAGTCGCCATGATGTTTCGCGAGCACCACCACCAAGTCGGTCGGCAACTCGGAGGGATAGCATATCTTCTACGTTACTTAATCCGACGTTTCGTAGAAATCTACGAATAGCGCTGTTGGTTTGTCTCTCATCGACCGTAAATTGATGCCAACGAACAAGCGACACAAACTTATCTCTCTCTTTTTTGGAGAACCTGAGTCTGTCCGCAATATTAACTGCAATTTTCGTTGAAACCATCTCGTGATTGTAAAAAGTAATAGTTCCGTTTGCTAGCTTTTTATATGTTTGAGGTTTTCCGATGTCGTGGATTAGTGTTGCAAAGCGGGTAATTGGGTCCTTGCTTTTACAGAATTTAAGTGACATTAGTAAATGTGTACCAACATCGTAGATATGATGTCTGCCTGGAGATTTTTGTTCGACTCCAAAACACTTCTCAAGTTCTGGTAAGATTTCCTGCATAAGTCCGGAACTCCTGAGAATTACCACTCCTTCATACGGAGACGGAGAAGATAAAATTTTGAATAGTTCTTCTTTAATTCTTTCTTTTGCGATTTTATTTATTAGCGGCGCGTTCTTTTTAATAGCTTCAAAAGTTTTTTCTTCGATTGTAAAAACAAGCTCTCCAGCAATTCTTACTGCCCGCAGCATCCTTAATGCGTCTTCTGAAAATCTTTCGTTTGGATCTCTGACTGCTCTAATTAATTTATCTTCTAAATCTGCCCGCCCTTTGAATGGATCGATTACTTTTAGATCTTTACCAAGAGCCAGAGCGTTGATTGTGAAATCTCGGCGACTTAAATCTTCTTCTAGGTTTTTTCCCCAAGCAATCTTGTTTGGATGGCGAAAATCTTCGTATTCTGCTTCTGTTCGGAAGGTGGTTATTTCGTGGGGGCGTGATGGGTTATCAGGATTATCAGTAAAAACTGTTCCGAATTGATTATTATATAATCCTCCGGGAATAACTTTTAAAATATTATCCGGGGTAGCATTGGTCGTGAAGTCCCAATCGTTTGTGTTCCTGCCCATAAGTATATCTCTAACTGCCCCTCCGACTATGTAGATTTCATACCCAGCCTTATCAAATTTTTCTAAGATATCTTTAACTGACTTCGGAAGATCTAGCCTCATTATGATACTATTGTACCAGCATGCGCTGGGAAATTCTTGGGTCAGGAGATATCATTCAAACACTTCTTAAAAATAGGGGGGTAATAAGAGAGAAAGAAAGACAGGAGTTTTTCAATCCCACAAATCCGCTAAAGATCTCTTTGAAGTCTTTTGGTATTAGTGAATCGGAAGTTAAGAAAGCAATCAACCGAATTAAGGAAGCCAAGAAGAAAGGCGAACACGTGGTGGTTTATGGTGACTATGATGCTGACGGGATTACTGGAACTGCTATTCTTTGGGAAACGCTCCATGACGTTGGTATTTTTGTTTTGCCCCATATTCCCGATAGGTTCACGGAAGGCTACGGCCTAAACCCGGAAAGTATAAAAAAGTTAAAAGAGAAGGATCCGGAACTCGGTTTGATAATAACCGTTGATCATGGAATTGTTGCAGGGAAAAAAATCGATACGGCTCATAAATTGGGAATTGACGTAATTATCACCGATCATCATCAAAAGGGGAAAGTTTTACCCAAGTCGTTTGCGGTGGTTTATACGGATAAAATAAGTGGGTCGGCCGTTTCTTGGGTACTTTCCAGGGAGATTTCCAAGGCTTTTAAGGGTTCAATCTCAAAAGTTGACTCCGGTTTGGAACTTACGGCGATAGGAACTATTGCAGACCAACTTCCCCTAATTGGAATAAATCGATCAATTGTTAAATATGGACTTGGTCATTTGAATAAAACCACAAGACCCGGACTTATTGAACTTTTTAGAAACGCTGGAGTTGAAAAAAAGACTATCGGGACCTATGAGATTGGTTTTATTGTTGCCCCCCGCATTAATTCTATGGGACGGCTTGAACATGCAATTGATTCGTTAAGACTCCTTTGCACCAGAGATCGGGTTAAAGCTTTTCAAATAGCGAAACATATTACCGATACAAATTCCGAGCGGCAGAAAATTGTTGAGGAGGTTGTTCTTCATGCCAGAAGTAAGGTGGGTGAGGATAAAATAATTGTCTTGGCGGATGAAAAGTACCATGAAGGGGTGATAGGCCTTGCGGCTGCACGGCTAGTTGAGGAATTTTATCGTCCTGCCATAGTTCTATCGAAAAAAGGAGAAGTCTCGAAAGCTTCGGCGAGATCTATTTCCGGATTCAATATTATTGAGGCAATTCGCCAGCTTGAAGATTTATATGTTGAAGGCGGTGGACACCCCATGGCAGCAGGGTTTTCAATTGAAACAAAAAAGATTGATGAATTTACCAGTCGGATAAATAAAATAGCCAAAAGCCTTCTAACAGAGGAGATTTTGTCACGGAAACTTAAAATTGATTTGGAGTTAGAATTTGGGGCATTGGACTACAAGTTATTAGGTCATATAAAAGAATTTGAGCCAATGGGGTTGGGAAATCCGGCACCGACATTTGTTAGTCGTAATGTAAGCGTCATAGATGTAAAAACTGTAGGCAGGGAGGCTAGTCACCTCAAGCTTAGATTAAAGCAAGATGAACAAACTTTTGATGCAATATTTTTTGGTGGGGGAGAAATGTACTCAAAACTGACCCCTGATTCAAAAGTCGATATCGCCTATCAATTAGAGGATAATTCATGGAACGGATATAAAAATCTTCAGTTAAAAATTAAGGATATAAAAATAGATTAACTTACACCTGTTGTTTTTTTAACTTCTAAAGCTGCAGACTCCAATCCTACCTGCGCCCATTCTATTTTGCTTAACCCAGCGGGCGGTCTTTGCCCTAATTCTGGATATGCTTCAACTACTTTTTTTGTTGAGCTTTCTACTCCCATAAGTGCATAGTCCACAGTCGCTAGTCCGGATGTTGCCCTTCTTGATATATCTTCAGCTGACATATAAATCACCTCCTTCCGACAACAAAAAACCTCCTTATTTTTAAGGAGGTCATTCGTTAAAGTTTAGGTTTAAACCAAACGCCTAGCCCCCTTAGTTAAAGAGGTTAATGCGAATAATATTGGTCCAAACAGAAACTTTCGACATTTGTAAAAGTATTATTAGGCACAGCTCTCTAGTTGTCAAGGCTATTTTTAGAAACTACAATAGACCTAATGGAGAGAACTCTAATTTGTGAAACTCCAAAAAAAATTGGGGAAGAAGTTAAGATAGCCGGTTTTGTACAAACCGTTAGAGCCCATGGAAAAATTGCTTTCGTGGATGTTGTTGATCGGAGTGGTGTTCTTCAGATTGTCGGCGGAGCAGAACTGGTTGATCTCAAGCCCCAGTTTGCTGTTGAAGTTGAAGGTGTGGTTAAAAAACGCCCGGAAAAAATGATAAATGAAAAAATTAAGACGGGGACAGTTGAACTGGAAAGTAAAAAAGTTGTCGTTTTGTCTAAATCCGAGGAAATGCCTTTTGACATGGGGGCCGAGGAATTAAATCTCGAGTTACCAACGCTTCTTGATTATCGTACTCTGACGCTAAGACACTCTAAAATTAAAGAAATTTTCAAAGTTCAGGCAAAAGTGTTGGAGGGTTTTAGAGAAGCTGCAAAAGAATTGGGTTGTACGGAGATCAGTGTTCCCACAATTTCTGCATCTGCTACAGAAGGTGGAGCGGAGGTGTTTATGGTTGATTATTATGACCATAAGGCCTATATGACGCAGTCTCCACAGCTTTATAAGCAAATGCTGGTTCCGTCTTTGGAGAGGGTTTTTACGATAGCTAAAGCTTATCGTGCGGAACCCTCAGTTACTACAAGACATTTATCTGAGGCAACCCAAATGGATTGTGAACTTGGGTTTGTCAGTTTCGAAGAGCTTCTTGACGCCCTCGAATTCGTAGGTACAAAGACACTTAAATATGTTGAGGAGAATTGTGAAAAAATTCTAAAAGATTACAAAGTTCCACCTCTTAAAATTCCGGCAAAAGTCCCCCGCCTTACGATGCGAGAAGCCCAAAAGATTATTTTGAAAAGGACGGGTGTTGACCATACAGGGGAAAAGGATTTAGATCCGGAAGATGAAAAAGAAATCTGCAAATGGGCGCTTGAGGAAAAGGATAGTGATTTGGTTACAATTACCCACTACCCAACCAAAAAGAGAGCTTTCTATACAGCCCCAGACCCAAGTGACCCGGAATATTCTTTAAGTTACGACCTCCTTTTTAGAGGTCTTGAGATATTAAGCGGAAGTCAGAGAATAAATGATTACAACAAACTTATTGCCGCCATTAAGGATAGGGGGATGGATCCCGCAAATTTTGAGATGTATTTACAAGCCTTTAAGTATGGTATGCCTCCTGAAGGAGGCTTTTCATTTGGTCTCGAAAGAATAACAATGAAGCTTCTTAATCTCTCGAACGTCAGGGAGGCCTCGCTTTTCCCGCGAGATATGGAAAGGGTGGATTTTAGATTCTCCCGATAATCTGATGAAGCGTTTTTCTTCAAAAAATAATTTTTTGTATTTACTCATATTGGCCTTTATCTTTTTATCCTCTTGTGGTTTGGTAATTTCTGGTGAAATTCCAAAGTTTGTTGAAAAATTAAGTGCGGTTGCGGAGGAACCGAAAAAATTTCCTCCGATACCGGTTCTTTCCGGTAGTTCTTCTTTTCCTGTAATTTCTGCTGAGGGCGTCTTTGCGGTTGATCTTGGAAGTGGAGTTCCGCTTTATGAAAAAGATCCAGATTCTCCTCTGTTGCCGGCATCAACTACCAAAATTATTACGGCTTTGGTTGCCATGGATTATTTTAATCTGGATTCGGTTCTTACAATTCCCCGGGAGGTTGTGGTTGATGGACAAAAGATGGGCCTAATCCCCGGGGAGCAAATGAAAGTTGAAAATATTTTGTATGGACTTTTAGTTTATTCGGCAAATGATGCGGCAGAAACTTTAGCTTTCAATTACCCCGGAGGTTATAATTCTTTTGTTTTGGCAATGAATGATAAAGCTAAATCTCTCTCAATGGACAATAGTCACTTTGCTAATCCTGTAGGCCTCGATGAGGACATGCAGCGCTCTACTGCCCGTGACTTGGTTAGGGCTTCGGAGGTTGCAATGCGTAACCCCGAATTTGCGAAAATTGTGGGGACGAAACAAATAACAATTACAGATGTGTCGGGAAAAAATGTTTACAACCTGACAAATATAAATGAGCTTTTAGGTTCAGTTCCCGGAGTGATGGGGGTCAAAACGGGTTGGACCGAGAACGCCCGCGAGAATTTAGTTACATATATTGAACGCGACGGGCACAAAATTATGATTGCGGTTCTGGGAAGTCAGGATAGGTTTGGCGAAACAAAAGAGCTTATCGATTGGATATTTGCGAACTATAAATGGCAAGAGGTCAACCCCGGTAATTAGTTATTGACCGTAATAGTTTAGTGTAACGGCGGGGTCGTAGGCGACAAAACCGTTATCACCTTCAAAAACGTAAATCGGCTGGTAAAATTCTGATTCCACTTCCGGATCAAAATAGGCAAGGTAAACACGTCTAATTTTTAACGAGTCTCCATCTTTATTGACACCCAAGTTTGCAATAAACGCCTGCCCGTTTTGGAGTTCGGCAAAGGCGGCTTCAGGGGTTTTTATTGGATATGTGGAGTATTGACTTTCATCGACTGGAAAGTAGTGATACTCGGCCGCAATTACTTGTTGGGTTTTTGTTGTTGCACCGGTTAAGATTGCCCAAACATTTGCTTCATTGGGATTTCCGGTCATCGAGGGTAGGTTGTCATAACTCTTCCTGAAGAGATTTACTTTGACGGCATTAGATTCGGAAAGAGAAAGCGCGGTTACAAATTTTCCTGCGGAAAGCTTAAGAAAATCATGACTTGTTGGGCCGGTCAGGTCGTTTGGTAAAATGCTTGCTCCTGATAGGAAAGATCTGTAACTGGACGCTCCGACTTCAGGTACTGGCGGAATGTTTTCAATTGGGGTTCTGTCAGCATTCAAATCATAGCTGATTGAAAATACTCCTGTGACGATGTTCATTTCCATTGTGGTTGGAAAATCTCTGCTCTTAAATTTGTAAATTGTATCTGAAACTTGTACCGGGTCACCGCCAAAACCCATCGCGTTAGCCCTTTCTTTCGCCGCGTCGAGAGAAAGCAGGTTGGCACTAACTTTTGGCATGAAATAAACTTTTGCCTGATTTGGTTCTTGTGGAAACCCTCCATCGGGAGTTTCAAGTGTATAAGTTAACTTGGTAGTTACCGCGTTTGTCGGGAACTGAATTTTTGTAAGCTTTCCAAATTTTACGGTCGGAGGCGGGGGTGGAGCCGGAAAAATCTTTCTATAGATATTGACAGACAAATCCAAAAGAATTTTTCCGACCGTCAGAAAAATAATGAAATAAATACTATATCTGACTATTTTTCTGGCTGTTATGGCGATTTGGGTCAGTTGCGTCATATAATACTCATATTAGCATGAAGAAAATTAGAACGCGATTTGCGCCGAGCCCGACCGGATCAATGCATATCGGCAATTTAAGAACCGCTTTTTATGCCTACGCTTTAGCGAAACACGAAGATGGTGAATTTATCTTGAGAGTTGAGGATACGGATAAGAAAAGAGAAGTTGAGGGAGGCGTTGCGGACATAAAAGATCTTGTAACACTTTTTGGTTTGAAGTGGGACGAATTTTACATTCAATCCGAGCGTCTTGCATTGTATAAAAAAGCGGCTGAGGATCTGGTAAAAAGTGGACATGCTTTTTATTGTCAATGTGAGGCCAAAAATGCAAAGAGAGAGGGTTTTTCTTCTGATAAGCGGGATCGGTGCCGTGATAAGGGTCTTACTTCCGGCGCGATTAAATTGAAAGTTCCGGAAAATGAGACTGTGAAATTTAGAGATTTTGTTCTTCGCGAGGAGGTTTCCTGGAATACTAATGTTGTTTTTGATGCAACACTTTTAAAGTCTGATGGTTTTCCAACCTATCATCTTGCAGTTGTGGTGGACGATCATGATATGAGCATATCTCATGTTTTGAGGGGGCACGACTGGCTCCCGTCAACACCGATACATCTTTTGGTTTATAAATATCTTGGCTATGAAGTTCCTGAGATTGGTCATCTGACGGATATTTTAGATCCTGAAGGGGGGAAGCTTTCAAAAAGAAAAGGTAGCACTTCTGTTAGAGGTTTGCTTTCCGAGGGATACTTGCCCGAAGCAATCTTTAATTTTGTAATTTTGGCCGGTTGGGCCCCGAAAGACAACAGAGAGCTTTTTACCCTTGAAGATTTTGTCAAAAATTTTGACATAAGCGGTTTTCAGAAATCAAACCCCATTTTTAATCGGGAAAAACTGGATTGGTTTAACGGCCATTACATCAGGCAGAAAAGTGATAGCGAGCTTCTTGATCTTTTTGACCGGTTTTTGCCGGAAGGTGCTGACGCCGTTAAAGTTAAGGAAATAATCCCTTTGATTAAGGATCGGGTTAAGAAACTTTCTGATTTTGGTCCGTTTGCAGGATTTTTCTTCGAGTCCCCCAAGGTGGATAAGAAGTTGTTGGGAAAAAATTATAGAGATCATTTGAAAAAAGCAGTCGAGGCAATCGAAAAAAATATCTCTTTGGATAGGGTTCCGGAAGAAAATAGCTATAAAATAGGAGACTTTTTCATGGATTTACGGGTTGCTATAACCGGCAGTAGATTTACCCCGCCAATTAACGAGTCTGTGAAGATTTTAGGTAAAGAAGAGTCGTTAAGAAGACTAAGAGAAGTTTTGGAATAAAATGGCCCACGACCTGCCCGGTACAACTTACAAAATAAATAAAAAAAGAGTAGATACTGAGTTTCTGCGTAACAAACTCAAGATAAAAAGTTTGGAGACAAAGGACTCTTTCAGTCAAAAATATCCTCAGGCTGTCAAATTCTTTGAGGATCGTGGAATTGATTTAGGTAAAATTCGGGAACACTCTGCGAAAGTAATTGCGTCCAGCGCTCTCGCTGGAACACTGCTTATAACACCACCTGCATCTGCACATACATTTCCCACACCCAGCGAAATCATTAAGAATGTAAGTAAACTTGGTGGAGAAACGGCTACCGAGCCAACCCAAGCAACCCTTCTATCCGGCATGAATCAGATTCTACCCGAAAAGGTGGGACCGTTAAGCCGGACTCAAGAGAAGTCTCTGGAGCAGCTCTTTCAAAGTGTTATTGGGGTTAGTGCGCGCGCCGGTTTGGAAGGCGAACATTTGAATACCACCTATGGATTTATCGGTGCCGAACAGCACTTGGCGAGATATCAAGGAGATAACATGGCGATACATCCGAAAGTTTCGGAACTTGATGAAGGTATGGCGCCGGGGCTTGGGGCATGGGGGTTTGTTCCTGCGGATAAAGAAGAATGGTACGCAGTTGTCCAAACATTATATCTACCGGATTGGAATACACGTCAACCGTATCTTGCCAATTGGTATAAATTTAGGAAGGTATTGATAGTCAATACCCTTAACGGGAATGCGGTGGTAGCTGATATTGCTGATTCCGGTCCTGCAGCCTGGACGGGAAAACAGTTTGGAGGAAGCCCCGAAGTCATGAATTATCTTGGAGGCTCCAGATATAAAAAAGGACCCGTAATAATATTTTTTGTTGATGATCCGCAAAACAAGGTTCCACTAGGACCTGTGGAATATAATAAAGTAAATGTTCCGGGAGTTGCCTTGACCAAAATTTAGAATATGTCAAAACTTTTCTTTGATCATTTATTAGATTTTAAGGATTTAGATAGGGAAGTTAAAAAGATTGCGAAAACTCCAGATGAACGGGAGGAAATTTGGAAGTTGATAGACGAGATAGTTCATCACAAAGTTTTGGGATGTATTCTTGATAATTTACCCCGGAAGAATCATGAAGAATTTTTGGAATTGTTTCATAAGTCCCCTCACGACGAAGTGCTTTTGATGGGGTATCTGAAAAGAATGATAGGAGAAAATTTTGAGGAACTACTGAAACAAGAGATAGGCTCAATCTCTGTAGATTTATTAAGGGAAATCCACTAACCACCCCGCAGCACTTCAAGTGTGATTTCATTCGGATACTGCGGGGTCATTGTCTAACCGAAATTATTTTTTCTTCATTGTGAACATTTTCCACAATGAATAAAGACCTGCAAGACCTACTAAGATATAAACCCACTGGGTAAGCATTCCTACGCCAAAAAGCATTGTAACAAGATTAAAGTTAAAAGCTCCGATCAGTCCCCAGTTGAGTGCTCCAACGACTATTAATACCCAACCAATATAATCCAACGTACTCATCTTCATAATTTTTCACCCCCTTCCTCAGCTACTCTTCAGTATTTGCTCAAATTTTTATCAAAGTCAATACTTTTAACGTCTTGACATAGGTCTTTTTTGAATGATAGGCTGATATGTCAATGAAAAAATCTGTTAATAAACTACTTCCGGTTATTGTTGTTGCAGCGCTTCTTCTTTCAGTTTTTACTATTTTTTCAGCCGGTAAGTCGCCTCTTGGTAAGAAAGTTTTGAGCGAGTCTGATAGTAGCGGGACTAGCTCTGGTGGAGATGAAAGGGGTAGTACACCGGTTCAGGTTTCTTCGCAATCGAACACAACCACCTCAACTGGTACTGGGACTGGTAATACATTAAATCTGGAACAAACTTTTCAGAAAGAGGGCGGGACAGGAAACACTGAGAGACCTGAATCTGTTGATACACCTGAGCCAAAGGATACTCCGGAAGCTGAAGCCGATCTTGAAACAGAGGTTGAGGTAAAAGACGGAACTGGTGAGGCAAAGGTTAAACTTCACAAAGGTGACGCTTTTCAGTTTGAACAGCAGGGTTTGAAGGTTCAGATTCAAGGTAAAACCCCAATTTCCGTAAACCCAGCGACTAAGGAGTTGACCATTACAACCCCTGCGGGATCAAGAAATGTTACAACACTTCCCGATCAAGCAGTTCAAAACCTTGTGAATAGTGGAGTTTTCTCAGTCCAGAACGGAATTAATTTAACGACTGATGCAAACGGAAACCCAGTTTATGAAATCAATGGAGTTAAATACGAAAGACTTCTGGGTCTATTTACAATCGCAATCGATAAGACGGGTCAGGTGTCTGCACAAAACGGACAAATCGTTGGTGTAACCCAGTCTTCATTTTCCAAACTTCTAGACTCTCTTTCTTTTTAATTGGGTTTGAATTAACATAGTATTCCTTGTGCTGTAAATCGGTTAAAATTATGTGAATATATGAAAGCGATTTTATTCGGCCTCAAAGCTAGATTTGGAAGGTGGTTTTGGGTGATTATTGGGGCAATAATAGTTGTCGTTTGGGTTATTCTTGGAAACAAAAACAAAGTTATCAAAGTTGAATCTGCAAAGGTAAGTAAGGGTGGTCTGGTTGAATCTATCTCTACTTCCGGTGAAATTAAGGCGGATGAATATTCAAATCTTACATTCCAGTCTGGTGGCAAGGTTTCGTGGGTAGGAGTGAAGTCGGGAGATAAAGTTGTGAAAGGTCAGGCGATTGCGCAGCTTGATACTTATTCTCTTAATGCGACATATCAAGACGCCGTTAATACTTATAGAAAATATCAGGCTACCGCAGATAATGTTTTGGATCAGGTTAAAAATCACTCATCCGATGAATCTTTTTCTCAAAAGGATACAAGGACAACGGCTGAGGTTAATCGTGACAATGCGTATAACGATATGATTAGTGCCAAGAAGGCATTGGACAATGCGATTATTTTTGCACCATTTGATGGTGTGATGGATATGGTTGATCCTGCTTCGCCCGGTGTAAACGTCATCTTGGGTGGCGCCAGCTATGTCTTAGTCAATCCAAAATCAGTTTATTTTGATGCTGAAGTGGACGAAACAGATTTACCAAACGTGAGAGTTGGACAGTCTGTAGACTTAAAACTTGATGCTTATCCAAACGAGAGTTTTTCCGGGCTGGTCGAGAGTGTTGGAGTTGTTGCCTTTACTTCAAAAACGGGTGGCAACGCGTATCATGTTAGAATTTCGCTCCCCGAAAACGCCGAGATGAAGTTTAGAGTTGGAATGGGTGGAGATGCTGATATTACCTACAACACCATAACAGATGCATTCAAGATTCCTTCCGGAGCCATTGTTTCCGATGGCGGAAACTTTGTTTGGATAGTTGAAGGAGGAAGGATTAAAAAAAGTCAGGTTGAGACTGGGGGATCAAGTATAGATGAGACTGAAATAAAATCTGGTCTGATTGAAGGACAAACCATTGTTAATAATCCGCCATCTACATTAAAAGACGGGCAAAAAGTCAGTATCTAGCACTATGGCTTCGCTAATTTCTTTATCAAAGGTTACAAAAACCTACAGGCTTGATGGGGGAGTTGAGGTGCAAGCCCTAAGGGGAATTGATCTTAAGATAAAAGAGAAAGAGTTTGTTTCTATCATTGGGCCTTCTGGTAGTGGAAAATCAACGCTTATGCATATCATTGGGATATTGGATTCTCCTTCAACCGGCCTGGTCGAGCTTGAAGGAAAAAACGTGGGCAAGCTTCCTGAGGAAAAGTTAGCTGAACTCAGGAATAAACATATAGGTTTTGTTTTTCAGGCTTTTAATCTTCTTCCCAGAACAAGTGCCTTGGACAATGTCGAGCTTCCCTTGATTTATTCGGGGGTCTCGGCGACAGAAAGGATTAGGAGAGCCGAGGAGGCACTTAAGATAGTGGGTCTTGCTGAGCGGATGAATCATACACCAGCCCAGCTTTCCGGAGGCCAACAGCAAAGAGTAGCAATTGCCCGGGCGTTAATAACTAAACCCAGCTTGATTTTAGCAGATGAACCGACGGGAAATTTGGATAGTAAGGCGGGGGATGAGATTGTTTCTCTACTCAAAGAATTAAACGCAAAAGGAAATACAATTGTTTTGGTCACCCACGAGCTTGAAATTGCCAAAAAGGCAAAGAGAATAGTTCAAATGAAGGACGGGGTTATAATTTCCGACAAGAAAATATGATACCAACGGGCGAGATTTTGAAATTATCAATTCAGAGTTTACTTAGAAACAAAACAAGGTCTCTCCTTACCATGCTTGGAATAATCATTGGTGTTTCCGCTGTGATTCTTCTTGTTTCAATAGGTCAGGGGTTGCAAAGTTATATAACAAATCAATTCGAATCATTGGGAACAAATGTGGTTATGGTTCTGCCCGGAAAATTTGGAGCCGGTGGTGGGGTAGCCACCACTGCTCATAGTGTTTTTGTCAGTAAGCTCAGTTTAAATGACGTTGAGAGAATTTCTAAACTGGGAAGTCCGATAGAGATGGTCGGGGCATCTATTGAATCGACTTCAAACGTTTCTTACGCCGGAAAGTCAAGATATACGACTATTGGCGGTTTTAGTGCTGAATATTTAAAAATGATGAATTTATCAGCTGCCTCCGGTCGGGTTTATACAGATGCTGACGATCGAGTTAGCAAGAATGTGGTTGATTTGGGTCAAACCCTGGCGCCGAAGCTTTTTGGCTCCGGCAACCCATTGGGTAAAAGTGTAACTATTGGCGGACAGAAATTTAGGGTCATTGGAGTATTAAATAAATTCGGATCTAGCGGTTTTGGAGTTGATACAAACGAGTTTGCCATAATGCCGTTAACCACTGCGCAAAAACTTTTTGGCTTAAAATCGGTTCAAAGTATTGGGGTTAAGGCAAAAGATAAAGACTCAATTCCTGTGGTAATCAATATGGTCAAAAAGGAGCTTGGCAAACGCCTTAAAGATGATGAGTTTTCGGTAGTTGATTCTTCTAATCTACTTCAGACAATAAACCAAGTTCTTAGTGTTTTAACATTGGCACTTGGCGGAATAGCGGCAATCTCTCTTCTCGTCGGAGGTGTAGGAATTATGAATATCATGCTTGTCTCTGTTACCGAAAGAACACGTGAGGTTGGTCTTAGAAAAGCAGTTGGAGCAAAACCCAAGGATATTTTATATCAGTTTTTAATCGAGGCTATTGTTCTTTCATTGGGTGGTGGACTTATTGGTGTGATTATTGGAAGTCTGGGGGCTTGGGGTTTGAGCAATTTCATTGAAACCACTGTTACATGGTGGAGCATTCTCCTTTCTTTTGGTGTCTCCGCCCTTATCGGAATAATTTTTGGAGTTGCTCCGGCAGCGCGCGCATCGAAACTTAATCCAATCGAAGCGCTAAAGTACGAGTAATCACTTTAATTATATAATTGTTATATGAAGAATCTTCTACTCTTTGTCATGATGATTTGTATCGGACTTTTCCTAATGGTTGGCTACTCAACATTTATCGGAAGGTCTAAAGTTATAACAATTCCTAATTTACAAACTATTTTCAGGACTTCTGGTTTTTCTTTGGAAAAAGCGCCAAGTGATAGTTTGATCGGAAAAATTACAAAGATGAATGGAGATATATTTTGGCAGAGTCGAGTTGCAACCGATTCCGCAAAACTTGGTTCGCCTATCAACATTCAACAGGGGGAAAATTTAATAACAAAAGAAAAAAGTAATACTAGCGTTTTATTTGATAAAAACCTTGAAGTAAATATAGGTGAAAAAAGTGAAGTTGATTTTGTTCAAACCTTACCTGCCAATATTGTTTTGGTACAGGGGGCAGGGGTTGTTGAATACAAAAAATTGGATGGCGTTCCGGTTTCGATTCGTACACTTCATTTGTTGATTGAAAACGGTGGTGATATAAATGTAAGTTTGGATGATAAAAAACCGATTATCACTCTCGAAGTTGTCAGTGGATCGGCCACTTTTTCTTATAATGACACCGACAATATTACAAGCGTGACCACCATCTCAGCGGGTAAGAAATTGATTTTTAACGATGATACGCGGACAGTGGTTGTAGAATAGTATTCCCTTCATAGCCAAGCGCCCAAAGCGCCACACCACCAAGATTATAGTTATTTGCGAGATCAACTTTGTCTTGGGTGGCCCTTTGGTCAGGATAAAAAATTTGTTGGAATGTTCCAGTGTCAGTGTTTTTGTAAATAAGATGCGATTCTTTGTCGGTTGTGTCATACTGCGCGCTGCAAGTTGCGCAGTTGGCTATTAAATCTTCAACCGTACGGTTACTAATAATAATTGCAGTTGACGGAACGATTGCTGCGCGGGGGAAATTATCTATCGATTCCCATGAGTATCCATATAAAGGAATTCCAAGAATTATTTTTGACGCTGGAAAAATTTCAAGGGCTTTTTGGATGGCTGTTTCCGTGTCAAACTCGGAAACTTTTCCGGCTCCGGAAACTGGAGAAACTGGTCCTGTAACCAGAGATCCTGGATTATGGAAGTCATAGGCCATAAGGACAATGTAATCAACATATGGTGAAATTAGTTTTGGATCAATTAGGTTTTTATTTCTGACAAATGCGATTGGGCTGATATCTACTGTTAAGGAACCAAGATTTCGAGAATTAAGCCCGTCTTTGATATTTGAAATAAATTGAGAATACTTGATTTGTGCTTCTGGGGAAGCGTCCGGTATTTGTTCAATATCCATGTTCAGATCGGTAAAACCATACTTTTGCATAACCGGAGATACGTCTGTAATCAAATTTTGAGCGTTCGTAACAGGGTCAGCGAGGAGAGAATTTATTATGTCTATATCACTTGCAAACATTGTAAGTGATAACTTTTCTTGAGCAGATTTGGCCTTTGTTAATAAATCGTTAGCCTTTCCGCTTGTCAATGCGTTCCAACCCGGGTCAGCTTCAACTTGATTATCCATTCTTTTAATCGTTCCGTTACCGTCAACATTCAGATTGAAATATGAAAGTGTAGTTATGAATGGGGAATAGTCTTTGTCGGCCTTGTCTATCAACCAGAATGGAAGGAACCCCACAACTTCTCTTTTTTGAGGACTAAATATACTTTGTTGAACCTTTTTTGAGGTTTTTGGGGTCGATAAAAGAATAATCAAATATCCCCCGGCTAAGCCAATGGCAATCCCGAGGATGGTGATCACAATGCGCTGGAACATATATTAATTATACTTGAAGAGATTTTATATCGGAAAGAACTTCCGAAGGATGAGTCAGAGGATTAACCTTCTCGTAAAACTTTTTAATTTTTCCGTTTGGGTCAATAAGATAAGTGTTTCTTATTATCCCTTCAAATTGCCTTCCCATAAATTTCTTAATTCCCCAAGATTTATAAGCCTTGATCACTTCTTTGGTTTCATTGGAGAGAATTGGAAAGTTTAATTTATATTTTTCAGCAAATTTTTTATGAGAGGCTATTGTGTCTTTAGAAACTCCTAGAATTTGAGCTCCAATTTTTTGAAATTTATCGATTGAATCGCGGAAGTTGCAGGCTTCTTTGGTGCACCCTGGGGTGTCGTCCTTTGGATAAAAATAAAGTACAATCCATTTTCCCTTATAATCGGATAATTTGTGGACTTTCCCATTTTGATCCGGAAGTTCAAAGTCTTTTGTTTTCATGCAACCATTTTAACATTTTAAGTAGAAGAAAACCTTTTTGTGTTACGATTAAATCGTGAACAAAAAATATTTTGCCGGTTTAACTAAAGACACGTTTCTTCTGACTTTCACTTCTCTTTTTGCAGATATTAGTACGGAAATGCTTTATCCGGTGTTGCCTATTTTCCTTACAACTACTCTCGGGGTGGGCGGTGCGGTTGTCGGGATTGTGGAAGGAATTGCAATAGCAATGCAAAATATAATTCAGGGGGTTTCAGGTTCGTTTTCTGATAAAATTCAAAAGAGAAAAGCGGTTGCAGTCGCGGGATATTTAATTGCAGCAATAAGTAAACCTTTTATTGGGCTTTCTAACTCTTGGACTCAGGTTTTGACGGCCCGTTCAAGTGACCGCCTTGGAACTGGAATCCGTTCGGCGCCACGAGATGGATTAATTGCAAATTCTGTTAATGAAGCGAATCGCGGTAAGGCTTTTGGCCTTGAGGGAATAGGAGACAATATTGGTGCGTTCTTTGGTCCCTTGCTCGCAATTGCTCTTCTATATTATTTTAATGTTGGAATCCGCTCAATATTTTATTTGTCTATTATCCCGGGGCTTTTTGCTGTATTGACAGTTTTTTTGGTTAAGGAAAAGGCAGGGGTTTTTATCCCGAAATCGAAACTCAATATTAACGTTTTTAAATTCCCTAAAAATTATTGGAAGTACTTAGGAGTAATCGGTATTTTTGGAATCGGGAATATCAGCTCTTCGTTTATGATCTTGGAAACCAAAAATGTTGGAATTTCTCTCATCGGAACAATTTTTATTTACGCTTTTTACAATTTAGCCGCTGCTTTGATTTCTTACCCTGCAGGGGTTTGGGCAGACAAGTTTGGCAGAAAATATGTACTTTTATCCAGCTTTATTTTATTTTTTATTTCGTTAGTCGGTTTCGCAGCAACTCACAATTTCTTAGTAATTACAGTTTCATTTGTTCTCTTTGGCTTTTATATGGGCATTTTTAGAACCTCGGGTAAGGCATATGCATCAGATTTTTCACCAAAAGAATTGCAAGCAAGTGCGGTTGGGTGGTTCAATACAGTTGTCGGTCTTTCTGGTCTTGTTGCAGGCATTCTTGCCGGACTTATTTATGATAAGATCGGTCACACAACAGTCTTTGCTACTGCGGCAATATTTGTTTTTTTTGGAGGTGTTTTTCTTCTTTTACTCAAGAAAGATTAGAAACAAAGACCCACGAAGCAGGTGGGAAGGTCGCCATCCAAGTACCAACGTCCATTGAACTTTATAATTTTTATTGTCTCTCCGGTGTTTGTTTTACAGAGTCCGTAAGTGTCGGTTTTGGTTAAAAGTTTGGAGCATCCCCTGAATGCATAATAGTTTTCAAAGGTGCTATGAGCGCGTCTTAAGAACTGGAAGTAATTAAAAAGTAGGCTGCCGATACAAATTGCAATGATGCCAACGAGAACCCCTATTGTTATTAACAGTTTTTTGGATATTTTGACCGTCTCGTTCTCTGTCATCAAACTCTTTACATTATATCAGAAAAGCTGGTAATCTGGATGAATGGCTGGAAGGAAATTTGGGTCTTCATTTGTCACTGGTATACTCACTTTCTTGGTTGGTGCGGTAGCTATCTCCACTTTTTTGGGTTTGGGTTCGTTAGCAATATTCATGAAACCCCGTGTTTGCGCAAATTCAATCAGTTGCATGGATAGTGCTAAATTGAAAGTTGAAAACGATTCATTGGGTGTTTTTGCTGGACAAAAGATTAAGCCACCGTCGGTTAGTTTGGGCGAATCCGAAGCAAAAAGCAAAGTTCTGGCGGAATCTACCGGAACCGGTGAAAAGCATATCTATGTTGATCTGACGACACAAACATTAACTGCTTATCAAGGAGATACTCTTTTTATGAAAACCTATGTTTCTACCGGTAAGTGGCATCCGACTCCGACTGGAGATTTTACAATTTGGGAAAAGTTGAGGGCTACACGTATGACGGGGGGTACGGGTGCGGACTTTTATGATCTTCCGAACGTCCCGTTTGTAATGTTCTTTTCAGGTAGTGGAGTATCTGCTGGGGATGGTTTTAGCTTACATGGTGCCTATTGGCATAACAACTTCGGTCATCCAATGAGTCATGGCTGTGTAAATATGAGAATAGTGGACGCTGAGAAGCTTTATTACTGGGTAAATCCGCCGACAAATGGGAATGTAAATGTTTCAAATTCAGACAATCCCGGTACAAAGATAACAATATATGGACAAGCACCTCTCTAAATTATTGATTTTGTTTGTTGTTGTGGTTTTGGGAGTAATTGGGATTTTTGCGGTTAAAAATCGTGATCAGAAGCCTAAAAATCTGCCGGAGCTTCTGGCTGCTCCGATTACTACCCCGTCGCCATCTTCCTCAAATGTTACAAAAATTGGTTCACCCGATGGTCAGAAAACTTTAGAAATGCTTGAAAAGAAAGATGGAGCCGAAACCACCTACACTGTTAGTGTCTCCGGTGAAGATGGAGTTGCCAATGTGGTTTTTAGTAAGACTTATGATTCAGGTTGGTCAGTTTCAATTCCATATAACACTTTTTCACCTGATAATAAATATTTTTTCTTGAAAGTAAATGGTCCGAGTACTGTTTCCTATATTGTTGTGAATTCTACTGGTGCGGTAGTTTCCCGGGACAATCAAACGATTGAAATTGTTGGTAGATTTGAAGCCAAAGAGACAAATTATAAAATTACGGATGTTACAGGTTGGGCGGCTCCCACTTTGATGGTTATTAATACTAATAAAAACGATGGGGGTCTTGGCCCGTCATTTTGGTTTGATTTGAGCGATACATCTTTCATTCCGCTTTCTACGCGTTTCAATTAACCCCATTGACAGTTTCGGAATATTGAAGATACAATTTTGTAATGTCAGTTAAAAACAGGCTTTATAGGTCTCAGAAAGAAAAAGTTATTGGTGGGGTTTGTGGCGGACTTTCCGAATATTTTAGCATCGACCCGATTATTGTCCGGCTTTTGTTTTTGGCCTTGTTTTTTGCAGGATTTGGACTCATTATTTATTTGATAGCTTGGATATTTGTTCCAACCAAATGATGGAAGAGAAACCCACAAAAGAAGTAAAAATTGTTAAGAATGTCACCAAACACTATGGTGGAGGTGCTGGTGGTGGAGCGGTTTATGGATTGGGTTTGATCGGTGCCGCGATTTATTTTATTCAACACTCGACAACATTCATGGATGGTTTAATTGGACTCCTTAAGGCACTTGTCTGGCCGGCGTTTCTCATTTTCCGTGTTTTCGAGCTTCTTAAAATGTAATTTGGTTAGGCTTCATGAGAATGGTAAAATACGCATATATTGCGGAATCGTCTAATGGTAGGACACATCCCTCTGGAGGATGGTATCTTGGTTCGAATCCAAGTTCCGCAGCAAGCATATGCAACCTCAGTGACCATACTCTCTCGAATAGCCCGTATTTTCTTCCAAAAGTGCTATTTTGAAAGACTAGGACTATAACGGTTTTCTACGCTCAAACAAGCTCCGTTCGAATCCAGTTTCTGTGAGCCAGAAGCAACTAGTTTATACTAGTCAAATATAGCTTTCTTGAAGCTAACTTATAATGATATTTTGATATTTACGGTTTCTTGTATTTAAAATAGACTTATAGTACAATCCCCACATGCCATCTATAAATAAAGAAACCGAGCGCGAAGGGCTGAACCGTGTGAAATTTATCCGAGTTGGAGATGTAATTTACTACTCGGATAACCCTTTTGCTATACACGCCGAGATTGCAGATGAATATGGCGTAAAAGAAAGTGCCAGAAAAGGCGACCGTGACTATCCAATAGTTGACGATGCTGGAATAATGCAAACAAAAGGAGGCTTGCTCTATTTTAGAGAAGAGACATCAAGCTGTCAGATACGAGGAAATTCCAATGAGGCTCGTCAGGACACAATAAGGATAGCAAAGGGAATTTTTGGTGATGACAAAGTTGCTGACGCTTCTGGATTCAGCTTCAAAGTTTGATATAATTTAGCAATGGCTACTATCGAAGATTTTAAAAATTTGGATATAAGAGTTGGTAGGATTGTTGAAGTAGAAGATTATCCAGAAGCCCGCAAGCCTTCTTACAAGATGAAGGTAGATTTTGGGCCAGAAATTGGAATCAAGCAATCAATTGGACAATTTACGCATTATAAGAAGGATGAGCTTAAAGGAAGGCTTGTTGCCGGAGTTGTAAACCTTCCTCCTTTTCAAATAGGTCTTGCTGTTTCAGAAGTTTTAACCTTGGGGTTTCCCGACTCAGAACATAGGGCTATACTGGTGATTCCGGATAAAGATGTTCCAATTGGGGGCAAGATATTCTAACCATTATGAAATTCAAAAACAAGAAGTATATCACCTTTGATTGTTACGGCACCCTTATTGACTGGGAGGGCGGAATTCGAAATGCAACCAAACAAATATCTGATAAACATGGTTTTAATCTGGATTTGAATGGTATTGCAGATAAATATATTAAAGTTGAGTTGGCAGTTGAGGCTGAACAATATAGAAAATATCACGATGTTTTGCAATCAGCTTCAAAAAGACTTTTAAAGCAAGAAGGTTTTGATATTTCAGACGAAGACGCATTGGAATTTGCAAATTCTATTTACTCCTGGCAACCCTTTTCAGAAATACATGATGTTTTGGCTAAATTAAAGGATAAAGGCTACAAACTAATTATTCTTTCGAACATAGATAATGAAATTATTAAAAAGTCAATTGAGTTAATTGGCATAGATTTTGATGGCATTGTAACAGCCGAAGAAGTGGGGTCGTATAAACCGTCCCATGGGCATTGGCAAGAAATGCTTAGAAGATTCAATGCCACAAAAGGGGAAGTTCTACATGTTGCAGCCAGCTATGTTCATGACATTATTCCAGCGAAAGAACAAGGATTTGATGCAGTTTGGATTAATCGTAATCACGAACAGCCCACAAGGGAAATTAGGCCAGATTTGGAATTTAACGATTTAAGTCCACTTCCCGAATCTCTTGTTTAATAAGTAAATTCCGATAACTTTCTAAGTCAATACTGTGAAGTTTTAGTTAATTGGAGCTCCACAGACTTCTCTGTTATGAAGGTAAAGTTGTTTATCAAATGCCATAGCCATTTCTTTTTTCTCTTCATTTGTTCCATTTCTTAAAATATGTTTGGCATACTCAATAAATGACAAGGCCTTATCTTTAGGGTTAATATTTTGTTGAATTAAAGCTTCTTCTCGAATTTTATTATACGCATCCATTCCAGCTTTAAGCTTTGGAGATAACTTCACTGTTTGAGGATGGTTATTTGCCATGAAACTTATGTATTTATTTAAGGAACTTATTAACTTTTTTTCAGATACAAAAGGTTCTTTACAGTTCGGGTCCCTGATTCTTCCACAGTGGTAATAAACGTGTCTTCGGGGTTCTCCGTGTAACCTTTCCCTAAAAGATTCTTCACAGGTTACTCCTGCTTGGCAACTGGCACATTTGAACATCCCTCTGAACAATATGTTTTTACTACGCCATTTAGCTTTTGGTGGAATGCTCATTCTGAGTTTTTGAACCTTTAAAAACATTTCTTTAGTAACTAAGTGAGGATAGGATCCCTTGTACCAAATTCCACTATTAACCGGATATTCAAATTCTCCAAAGTAAAAAGGATCTTTAAGCATTCTATATATTTGTGATAAATAAATTGGTTTTCCTGACCGATTATTAAGTCCCACCTTATCTGCCCACTTTTTAATCGATCTGCCATGTTCTCCGTTAATTGCTTTTTCGAACATCTCAGTTATTAAATGGCCTCTGTCCGGATCAACAACAATGTCTTTAACTCCATTGAATGCCCTGTTGTAATATCCGATTGGAGCCATTCCCGGTCTCCAGCCCATCTCACATTTATGTCTAATTCCCCGTTTAACATTCACACCTTTTTGGTCATTTTCAAGCTTTGCTTGGGAGCAGAGGATCATTAGCAGAAATTTCTCATTTGGAGTGTTAGAAAACGTCTGGGAGAAGGTTCTGATTTTTAGAAGTTTTCCTTGGTCCATCAGGTCAACCAACATTCCAAGATCTCCGGCATTTCTTGAAAGTCTATCCGGAGCCCATGTTAGAATCCCTGTAAATAGGCCGTTTCTCAGGTCATTTAAAAGTTGTACAAACACAGGTCTTTGGCCCGATTCTTTGGCAGAATGGGACTCTTGTCGAACCTCTTTAATTATTAGGTTTTC
>JAKAJP010000013.1 GCA_021824915.1 bacterium | reverse complement strand
TCTGCAAGCTCCTTTGAAATGATATCTTCTGAAACCTTATCAAAAACTGGGAGGGCCGCTTTTTCACCCTTTTTGAGCATTGCCCAACCAAGGTGTGCCTCCATAAGTTGACCTAAATTCATACGGGCAAGAACCGAAAGTGGAGAGATAATAATATCGACAGGCGTTCCATCGGACAGGTATGGCATATCGGCAACAGGAAGAATTCTTGAAACAACTCCTTTATTTCCATGTCGCCCAGCAATTTTATCTCCAACCGTAATTTTTCTTATTTGTGCAACTTTCACAACAACTTTCTTAATTACCCCTGGACCAAGCTCATCTCCACGATCTCGGTCAAGAATTTGAACATCAACAATGATCCCTTTTTCTCCATGAGGAACGCGAAGTGAAGTATCTCGAACCTCCCTCGCTTTCTCACCAAAGATTGCCCTAAGGAGTCTTTCCTCACTTGTCAGCTCCGTCTCGCCCTTGGGAGCAATTTTGCCCACCAAAATATCGTTCGGGCCAACTTCAGCCCCGATTACAACAATTCCATCCTCCGCCAGATTGGCAAGTTCTGTTTCTGCAACATTGGGAATATCACGAGTAAGCTCTTCCGGTCCAAGTTTTGTGTCTACCACTTCGGCCTCATACTCTTCGATGTGGATTGAGGTCAAAAGATCTTCTCGAACAAGCTTATCTGAAACCAAAATTGCGTCCTCAAATCCATAACCACCAAAGTTTGTATAAGCAACAACTAAATTACGTCCCAATGCCAGTTCTCCACCATCAGCTGCGGGGCCGTCAACCAAAAGATCGCCCTCTTTAACTTTCTGTCCGACTTCAACAACAACTTTTTGGTTATAGCAAGTTGAGTGGGCAGTTCTTTTGAATTTTGTCAGATGATAAACTTCACGCTTGCCACCATCTGTCAATTCAATATCTTCCGACTCGGTTTCAGCTCCTTCGGCCTTCTTATCCAGCTTCAAAACAACCTTGTCAGCTTCAATACTTTCGACAACTCCGGCACGGGCCGCCCTAAGAACTCTTTTCATTCCAGAGGCGATTACCCCCTCCATACCAGTCCCGACAAACGGAGACTCGGGATTAACCAAAGGAACCGCCTGACATTGCATATTGCTCCCCATTAGAGCCCGGTTTCCTTCATCATTCGCCAAAAAAGGAATGAGGGAAGCGCTGGTTCCGACAACCTGGCGTGGGGTTACATCAATGTAATCAACCAACTCTCGCGGCCCTTCGATAAATTTTCCTTTGTACCTAAGAGGGACACGCAAATCCAAAATATAACCATCCTTGTCAATCCCGACTCCGGAATGAGTGAGATAATAATCTTCCTCGTCGTCGGCTGTCAGATAGGCAATTTCATCACTAACTCTAACTAAAGTTTTTCCGCCCTTTTTGATTTTTTCAACCTTTCTATATGGAGACTCAATAAAACCATATTCATTTATCCTTGCGTAAAGGGCAAGATAGGTAACAAGGCCAATATTCGGTCCCTCAGGGCTTCTCACCGGATCAATTCTTCCATACTGAGAGGCGTTAACGTCGCGAATAGAAAATGAGGCTCTTTCCCTATTTATTCCTCCCGGCCCCAAAACAGAGACACGGCGGAGGTTATCGACCTCACTTAAAGGATTTGTATCATCCAAAATTGTAGATAGCTGATTGCTTCTGAAAAACTCATTAAGAGAGGCAATTAAGGGCCTGGCATTAATAAGTGCTGCCGGAAGCGGCTTGTCATCTGCCGAAATCAAGCTCATTTTCTCCTTCACGCTTCGCTCAAGCCTCAAAAGCCCAACCCTAAAGGCATTAACTGCGACAAGCTCCCCAACCCTCCTCAAACGGCGGTTAGCAAGATGGTCAATATCATCTAATTTCCCGGTTCCGTTTTGTAAACCAATTAGATAAGAAACGACCGCAATCACGTCCTGTTTAGTCAATACCCAAGTAGACTTTTCGTTGGGAAGGGTGAGTCCAAGTCGTTTATTTATCTTAAACCTTCCAACTTTTCCCAAATCATAGCGTCTACCATCTGTAAAAAGGGAAGCAAAAAGGGTTTCCGCGTTATCAAGTACCGCCGGCTCACCTGGTCTCATTTTTCTGTAAATTTCAATTAGGGCCTCTTCTCTGGTTTTTGTCGGATCCTTGGCTAAAGTTGCACTTACGTATTTATGATTTTCACTTTTATCAACGCCAGCAAAAATAGAGACCATTTCCTCATCACTGGTTACGCCCATCGCACGAAGCAAAACCGTAGCTAAAACCTTTCTACGCCTATCAATTCTCGCATAAATAATATCGCCACGGGTCACTTCAAACTCAAGCCAGCTCCCATGCAGAGGCCTAACTTCTGCGGTATAAAGAACTCGGCCACTTGAAGCATCAAGCTCCCCGGAAAAATAAACTCCAGGAGATCTGACTATTTGGTTGATAACCGCGCGCTCAATACCGTTAACAACGAAGGTTCCACGAGATGTCATTTGGGGAATGTCACCCAAAAAAACATCCTGGGCCACCTCACGACCAGTCTTTTTGTTAACTAGAGTTGCTCTGATTTTAAGGGGAGATGAATAAGTTAAACCTTTAAGTTGTGCGGTTCTGGGAGAAATGGTTGGAGTTCCGAGGGAGTGTTCACCGAGAAACAATTGCCAATTCTTGCCTGTAAAATCGTCGATTGGGGAAATGGCGGAAAGCTCCTCTTCGATCCCTTCTTGGGTAAACCACTGCCAGCTTTCTTGTTGGACTTTTGCTAAATCAATTTCGGGTAAATTTTTTTCCTCTTTTCCGAAATTCTGGCGGTTGTTTTTGAGCGTCATTATTTGGATTGAAACACTAAAAGCCCGCATGGTAGATGCGAGACGAGCGTACCAAACCTTTGTACGCCTAATTGGGCATTATATTCCCAATTCCAAGGCTGTCAATAACTAAAATCAGTGAAGATATTTAGCAATATTGGCATTCTGCTCATCAAGGGTTTTGGCGTAGTGAATTTGACCATCCGCGTCATGAATATAATAAAAATAGTCAGTCTTTGCAGGACTAAAAGCTGCCTGTATAGAAGACAAACCGGGATTTGCTATGGGAGCGGGTGGTAAACCCGGCACCAAATAAGTATTATATGGAGAATTTATTGAGAGATCTGCCGAGGTGAGGGGTTGCCACCAAGAACAGGTAGTCAAAGTAAACTTACATCGACTGGTAGCGACTGCATACTGAACGGTTGCATCAACCTGTAAAGGCATTCCAGCATTAAGTCTGTTGATTAAAATTCCGGCAACGACAGGGCGTTCATCTTCTGTCCTGGTCTCACGTTCTATAAGCGAAGCAAGAATTATCCCTTGATCAAAAGTTAAGTCCTTACCTGCTCCAAGATTTGCAGTTTTGGATCCAAAATTCCGCACCATCTTATTTACTATTCCCGACGCTGAAGATTCCTTCGAAAATAAATATGTGTCGGGAAATAAAAATCCTTCCTGTCCAACAGAGGCTTCTAAAAATTGACTCTCAAAAACTGAGTCCTGATCCAATGCTTTTGTAAATTTAGCTGCAACCTCTTCCCGCCGTAGTCCTTCCGGAATTGTAACCCAAATTTCAATCGGACCCCGTGTCAGTTCCGCAACGACTTGGAAAAGAGTATAGCTTGGATTCAGTCTGTATTCCCCAGCCTGGATTTTTCCAGCAGATCCCGTAAATTGGGTATAAATCTTAAAAGCCAAACCACTTCTTACAAAACCATCTTTTTCGAGTTTGGTACCAATCCGACTCGCCGAAGCACCGTTTTCGACAGCAAAGGTTGTAAAACCCGCACTTTGTAAAGGCGGCCTCGATGCCCAGAAAAACCAAACCAGGGCTAAAACCAATATGGAAACAACTAAAAAGGGTAGTAAATAAAGTTTTTTCATCGGAAGCTCTAAACTTCCTCGAGAAGAGCCCGTCTGTATTTCTTGGTTTTTGGATCTAAAACAAAAATACGCCCACATTGGCAGGAGATTCTTTTTGTCCCATCTTTTCGACTGCCCACTTTACCAAGTGACAACTCTCTGCCGCAGCCCACACATCGCCCCTGAGACAAAAGCCACGCCTGAATCGGAGAAATCACGTTCTTAAACATCTAACTAAAGTATAGCATAGAGGCTTGGTAGTCAACCCTGAGAATCCAAATAATTCTGGAGCATCAAACTGGCCGCGTACGCATCCTCCATTTCCCGTCTCTTTTTCCTGGAAATACCGGATTCCAAAGAAAATCTTTGGGCATCTTTACTTGTTAAGGTTTCATCAAAAGTCTCAACTGGCATATTTAATACTTTCCCCAAACTCCGGCTAAATTCTTCGGACTCTTTACCCATTTCTCCCTCGGAGATTCCCACAACAACCCTTTCAACTCCTTCAGATTCGACAATCCATTTAATTTTCTCTACCAATGATTTCAAACTACTATATTTTATAACCCTCAAGGGCTCAGCCAAAAACCCTTCGGAGAAGGCTACACCAACTTTCTTCCTTCCATAATCGATCCCAAGTATTCGCATGATTAATCAATACTCTGATTTTGATCCGGCAAGACCACACGGGCACGAACTATAAGCCTTTTGGGTTTTGTAGGATCTCCCGGAGGAGTACAGGTTACAAGGGTTAAAAACGAATCGGAGGTGTCCTGTTCCAAAACCTGAATATCAGTTGGTCGAACTTCAAACATCGTTTCAACCCTGTAGGTATAGGAAACCCCATCATAATTCACATAGATATCATCCCCTTTTTTGAGAGTTGGTAGAAGCGAAAAGATAGAAATATACTCTTTCGGGTTATAAAAAATGGGCAGAATAGAATGTCCAAAAATCACAGAGTTGCCCCGCTTCCCCGGAAGCGCCGTTCCAGGATACTGTATTAGACTTTTATTCAAATCCTCTCCGCCAATAGCCACTGAGGCGTTGTCAATTTTCAATCTGGGTATGCTGATTGTATAATACTCAACTTTAGAGGAAGCGAACGCTTCTTTCTTTACAGCAGTGGGAAACCATGTACTAGCCTGAGTGTCATCAAAGGTGCCTTGTCCCGCAACTCCAGGCAGACTTTCATTTACAGGGGAAATTAATTTTTCAAACCTAGGACTATAAATTGAGTTATATGAAAAGATTGGATATAAAACGCCTATCAAAATAATTATCCCTGACAACCCCGAAATAACGGCGGAAAGCCTCCAAATTGCTTTTCTAGACATGAATTACATATTATCATCAGGGTTTTTCACCGACAATCTGGAGATTGATATTTTTGGTAACCTCCGGAAGCACCTGAAGAAAACTTGGAAATGGACTTACCATTCTCACATCGGCTCTCCTGAAACCCGGAATTTTTGCAAGGTATGTCTCGGCCGCATCACTACTTTTTCCGGATATTTGACTAATTATCTGATCATTAGAGATTACGGGGAGAAAGTTGGCTGAGACCTCAACCTTGAAACTATATCTACCCGACTTTAGTTTGAGAAACGTAAACTTAAAACTAATCTGGTCGTCTCTCAAGGCAAAACCCTGGGGAATTTTGTCCTTAAGAAGTGTTTTGGCAAACTCAATAAGGTTAGATTTATCGATTGCCACCCCTTTGGTGTCAAGTTGCAGATCCAGCTTCAAAGTTGATGCTTCATCGCCAACCTTATTACTAAATGTTTCGTCAATTTTGTCTACCGAAACCAAGACTGGGGCAACAATTTCAGAGTCTTTTGCCTGAGAAGCAGTAGAATCCAACGCCTGATCACTAAGTTCGCTCGTCAAGGAACTCTCAAGCTTGCTCTGATCATCCTGGGAAACTGCTAGAATTTGCTGGCTTGTCCCGCCCGAAAAATCCGAGGTTGATTGTGCAGAAACCTCTGCTTTCGGATAATTACCAACGGTAAAGGTTTCACCGTTTGCGAGATTATATTCAGCGCCAATGTCGGCAGCGGTAACACTCACTGTAGTTGTCCCAGGAGTGAATGAATCCAAACCAGCCGATACGGAGGCCTCGGAGTCAGTGGTAAAACTCAAATTACCCGAAGAGCCAAGAATGGTTCCGGCGGGTAAATCTATTGGATTTGCGGTTGAATTACCAATTTTAACCGAGCCCTTAGCTTTATCTCCAATTAATTTTGATCCTGTGGTTCCTGCCGTTTTTGTTCCTGAAACCTTTGCATCCAAAACGCGGCCCGGAACAACCGCGTTTGCAATATCACTTGTACCACCAATATCAACATTTATCTGTGATTCGCCTTGATACACCTTGGGAGAAACATAAACCAAAACCGTTGCTTTGGGATAGAACCACCAAAAAGCAAAAAGTGCTATGAGTGCAACAAAACCAAAAAGACCAAGGAAATAAAGGTTTTTTCTATTTACCCTTCCGGTAGCTTTCGGCGCAAGTTTTATTTTCCCTACCAGAGAGTGAAAAAGAGATTTTACTTTATTAAAAGGGGCCAGCTTCCCGAAAGAAATAGCCTCCCGAACACTTCTCTCAACTGAAGGTGCCGGCGGAACGGACGCTAGTGACGGTTCTCTCACCCCAATCGTACTCTTTGAGACGTCTTCACCAATCGCAAATCCCAAATCGGCCGGGGATACGGGGGTAACGGGCTCGGTAACATTCGCCAGACTACTTTCTTCATCTAGCGGAGGGTTTTCCCTTACTTCCCTCAAAGAAACGTGTGAGGCGTGGCCAATCTCCGATGCCCCCGCCAGTGACGTAGCAAAAACTTTTCGGTCGGTACTCAACGCCTCAACTTTTGGTGTATGCAAAAATTTGATCTTCCCAATTCCGTCCCAGTCGGCTGACAGAAGTGTATCCTTTGCCTCTTCAATTTCACCCTCTCTCCCATCATAAACTATCAACCTTGAGGGAAGTGGGGAAGCGCTTTCAAAACGACTTAAACCTTCGGTCACATCTTCAATTACTGACACGCTTCTAGCCACCGATGTGGTGCCAATTAAATTTCCGAGCTTAAAAATTGCAATCTCCAAAAATTCTTTTCCCAGCCCCACAATAATTGCACTGACCGGTGATCCCTCTTCAGACTTATACAAGTGTGCAATTGCCTCAGGTAAAACAACAAAACCAACCGGTTCCAAAGAAAGCTCCGTACAAACTTTCTTAATCCTATCCAAAAATTCTCCTTTTATTTCTCCACCGCTGACCCAGCCGGAAGGAACACCAAAGACGGTCTTAGACGGCTCCTGGGACTCTTCGGGCAATTTTTGAATTGCGGATGATAATGCTGCGTCTACTGCCCCGATCAAATCTTCATCGGCTTCCCATGGAGAAGAAGGTCCCACGCTTACAACTTCAGTCTCCTGCCCATTAATAAACCAAAGACCAGCCTGAACCCAACCCGGCTCAACTACAAGCGACCAAAAAAGTTCGGGAGGTTTCTCGCGACTAGCCAAAAATTCTTTTAAATTCATCTAAGGGCAGCGTAAACCCGGATAACACCGGATCCAATTTTCTCTTGTTTAATTATTTTAACACCACCTATCTCAGAAGTATTCCTTACATGGGGTCCTCCACAAACTTCCTTGGAAAACCAATTTTCTTTATCACCTATCGTATAAACTTTTACTTCGCTCCCGTACTTTTCGGCAAAAAAATGCAGGGCTCCTTCTTTAATAGCCCGCTCCAAACTCATGACGGCAAACGTAACCGGCAAATTTGCCTTTATTTTCTCGTTAATCAAGCCTTCAACACCTTCAATTTCTTTCTGGGTCAATTTGTTGGGATGAGAAAAATCAAATCTCAACCGGTCAGAAGTTATATGACTTCCTTTTTGCCCCACATGTTCACCTAAAATTTCGCGAAGTGCTGCATGTAAGAGGTGGGTTGCAGTATGAAGCCTTGTAATTGTCTCGTCGGATTTACTTTCCAAACCTCCCCTAAAAATCCCTGCTGACATACTCCTAGAGTTTTCTTTGTGTTTTTCAAATTCGGCTTCAAAAGTATTTTTTTGAAGTTGACTAAATTCCATTCCGTTCTGACCAAGAATTTCCATGGTAAGCTCGAGCGGAAACCCCTCTGTTTGGTAAAGATCAAAAGCAAATTTTCCGTCTATTTCCAAATTTTCCGAAACGGCGTGGGTTAACTTTGCTAAACCGCGCTTTAGAGCAGATTCAAATCTTGTTGCCTCAACCTCCAAATTTTCTTTTACAAACTCCCAGTTTTTATGGACATTTCCATAGTGATTTCGATAATCTTCCGCAACAAACGAAACTGCGCTTCCGGAAATTCCGCTCCCGAGAAGATGAAAATGAAACATTGCTCGCCTAATTAATCTTCTTAAGGCATAACCCTGAAGTTTGTTGGAAGGAACCACACCTTCCGCTAAAAGATTTACCGCCGCCCTTAGATGATCCGCAATAATTCTGAAGCTTTTGTTTTTTTCAGAGTCTGTATTATAGCTTACTCCAACTTCCTCTCCTATCTTTCTTACAACCTCGGCAAACAAATCTATATGGTAAGTGTCCGGATCATCGTTAACAGCAGCCGCAATCCGCTCTAGTCCGCCGCCAAAATCAACATTTTTTTGCGGAAGCTCCTCAAGTTTTCCGTTTTCAAGTTTCTTATATTGCATAAAAACTGAGTTTCCGATTTCCAAAAATCTACCACAATCGCAATTTGGATGACAAAATTTCCCAAAATTCGGGTCGTGAGGAGTATCAAATTCGTAGAAAATTTCGCTGTCCGGCCCACCGATTTCTCCCGCCGGCATTTTATCAGGCGCACCGGCCCGGCTCCACCAATTTTTATCTGCGCCATAAAAGAAAATGTGGCTTTCAGGAACTCCGATTTTTTTCCAAATCTCAAAAGACTCTGTATCTTTAGGAACGTCCTCATAACCCTCAAAAACCGAAACGTAAAGTCTTTTAGGATCTAACTCGAGCTCTTTGGTGAAAAACTCCCAAACCCATGGGAGCTGTTCAGCCTTAAAATAATCACCCAGACTCCAATTTCCAAGCATTTCAAAAAAAGTATAGTGACGATTGTCTGCGACCTCATCCAAATCCTGCATACGAATTGAGGGCTGAGAATCAACAAGACGTTTGCCTTCAGGATGTTTTTCACCTTTAAGGTATGGTACCAACTGCTGCATTCCACTTGAAGTAAAAAGTGTCGTTGGGTCATTCTCCAAAACCAATGGGGACGGGGCAACAACTTTATGCTTCTTTGCTATAAAAAACTTGAGATACCTCTCTCGTATTTCACTCGTCTTCATGGCTAAAGTATATCAACTTCCGCCGTGAGTTTCGAGCTTTTTACTTTTATGAAGAAGTTCCAAAACCCCGGTGAGTTTATCGGGTCGAATGAGTCCCCCACCCAAAATTGCATCTTCAAGGATTGAATTCAGCCGCTTTATGGCGCGCCTAAGGTCAACAATTATCAGCATGACCTGAACTCCAACAACCAAAAGAAGAAGTGTGAGACTTACAACAACAACAATTAAAAGAATTTGTACGTTATCCACAATTTTATATTACTTAACTATTATTTTACGCGAAATGGAAGTCACTTTTCCAGATCGACTTACAGCAGTGATATTTATTTCAGTAGTATTTTTGGCGATATCCAAATCTACAGAAAAACTCCCGTCTTCATTAACCGAAACAGGTTGATTGTTTACAGTGATCTTGGCATCGGTATCTGTTGTGCCGGTAACTAAAATTGTGTTTTGGGTAGCCACCTGATCCGGTCTAGGACTAATTACAGTTAGATTTGGGGGGGAAATAAACCTGACGTATTGAAATATCAGGTAACCGAAAATTATCAAAAGGACAATACCACTTCCAATTAAGAATGTTAGGCGCGGACTCCAGATAAATTTACCCCCAACATCTGGTTTAGGATTGATGTTCAGTTTTTTGGGAGGATAATCACGTTTCAAAACTGCAACTACGTTTCTCTCGGGCAAGTTAAGTTCCCCCGTCAAACTTTTAACAAAACCTAAAACGGTCGGGAAAGGGGGAAGTGCGTCCCAATTCTCCCGCTCAATTGCCTCAATAAAATCTTTTTTTATTCGTGTCAAATTCTCCAAACGTATGGTGGAGTATCTTTTTTCAATTCTCGCTTCTCTTAAAATTTTACCAATAGTCTTCATATAACGAGGGGGGACCTTACTGAGGGGCAGCTCCACCTTTAAGATTTGCCAAAAACTCATCAGCGTTTTGAACCAAAACCTCACGGGGCTTACTGGATCCGTCCGAGGCTCCAATAACGCCCGCAGCCTCCAACTGGTCAACTATACGTGCGGCTCTCGCATAACCGATTGAAAGCCTCCTTTGAAGGAGTGAGGAAGAAGCTTTGTCATACTGACAAACAACTCTTATTGCTTGCTCAAAAAGATCATCAACTTCCCCTTCAATCCCGCCAACCCTAACCGTTCCGGCCTTAGCCATCGTCGTAACCTCATCTGTATATTGCGGAGTGACTCCTTGATTCTTAAGAAAAGATACAAGAGAAGCTATCTCCCGATCGTTTACAAAAGCTCCCTGGATTCTAATTGGCTTAGCTTGCTCCGGGGGCAAATAAAGCATGTCTCCTTTTCCAAGGAGTTTTTCAGCTCCTTGAGTATCCAAAATAACACGCGAGTCAACTTGAGACGCAACCGCGAAAGCAATTCGGGAGGGGATATTGGCTTTAATCAATCCCGTAATGACATCTACTGAAGGCCTTTGGGTGGCAAGGACCATATGAATTCCTGTTGCACGGCTCATCTGAGCAATTCTTGTGATTGCATCCTCAACCTCGACTGGGCTAAAAAGCATAATATCAGCCAACTCATCGATAAATAAAACTATGTAAGGGAGAGCCTGAAAACCCGACATTTCATTATAAGAATCAATATTTCTTGCACCGGCTTCAGCAAAAAGTTTGTAACGTCTATCCATTTCGCTCATTATCCAACGAAGCGCCGATATAACTTTTTCCGGATCAACTATAACAGGGGCAAGGAGATGTGGAATGCCATTATAACCGGTTAATTCAACTCGTTTAGGGTCAACCATAATCAACTTGACCTCGGTTGGAGCGGAACGGAAAAGGATTGATGCCAAGAAAGCGTTTATACAAACAGATTTTCCACTTCCAGTCTGACCAGCAATAAGAACGTGGGGCATCCTGGCAATATCGGCAACTACAGGCTTACCGGAGACATCAAGCCCCAATGAAACCGCAAGGCGTGATTTTGCGGTTTGCATAGTCTCCGACTCCATCATTTTCTTAAGCGGAACAAATTCCGCACTTCTATTTGGTAATTCGATTCCAACCAGACTTCTTCCGGGAATCGGGGCTTCTATTCTTATCGCCCCGGTCGGGGCAGCCAGAGCGAGAGCCAGATCGCGCTCAAGCCCCGTGATTTTACTTAGTTTTGTTCCGAGCGCAACTTCCAATGCATACTGGGTTACGGCAGGTCCCAAATTAACTTCGACCACCCTTGCAGTGATGCCAAAGGACTCAAGAGTTTTTTCAATAATCGCAGCGTTTTCCTTTATGTCACCCCGCTCCGCGTGTCCACTTTCCGTCTCAGTTAATAGATCCAAGCTCGGATATATCCAGACTTTTTCCTCTCCCGGGACATTACTCACAAGTTGCGGTGTCAGTGCTTCACCGGTTGGTACGGGAGTTTGAGCCTTAGACGAAATTTGAGGCTTACCTGAAAGAGTCGAGCCACCGGAAACTCTCAGTGGGCCACGACTCAGCGGTTTTCCCCCAAAACCAACAGATGAGCCCCCATGAATATATTGACCACTGCCAGCTACGGCCTCCTTTATGACTTTTATTACTTGATCAAAAGAAGTATTAAAAAGAACAATCAACCCCACCAAACTTGTTCCCAGTAATATAATAAAAGCCCCAACGCCGGTGACAAGCGCAGCAATTCCATTCCAAAACTCTGTTCCTATAACACCCGCCTGACCAATAGACATCACCGAAACAAAAAAGAGAAGTCCGCCAATTATTACGTTTGGTTGTCCCAACGGAAACTTTACCTTGGAGACTAAAAATGCAAAGGCCAAAAACAAAAAGGGCAGGAAGAATGCTGACCAGGAAAAATAATTCAACAAGAAGTCATTAAAGGTTAAAAGTATTGCTCCTTGTCTGGAAAAAGATAAAAGAATAAGGGCGGCAATTGCAAAAAAGATTACCTGAGATATGGAAAAAACTGCTTCTTTTTTGAGTTTTAATCTAAACCCACGCTTGGTAAATCTTCTTCTCTTAACAGCCATAGCCATTCATTGTATATCGAAGGTGAACTAAACCTCAACAATCACAGGAAGTATCATCGGGCGCCTGCCAGTTTTCTGGTAAAAATATTTCTCAAGAAAATCGATCGAAGTATTTCTGACTACGTTAGTGTTAATCGATTTCTTTTTACTTAAAGCGTCAAAAAGCTCGTGGGCAGCATCATCCAAAATCCTTCCATATTTTTGCTCAAAAACAAAACCGCGGCTTATTAGTTCCGGATTATCAAGAAGTCTTCCCTCATTTCTATCAAAGTGGGTGATTGCAATTACTATTCCTTCTTTACTCAGGATGTGCCTATCTCTCAAGACTGTATTACCAACGTCCCCAATTCCAAGTCCATCGACCAGGACTTCCCGAACCGGAATTTTACCTGCGCGCCTCGCAACTTGGCCCGAAAATTCAACAATTTCTCCCGGCAAAAGTTCCAAGACGTCGCTTTCCTTTGCCCCCATACTCTCGGCAATTTGACCATAAGCCCGCATATGTCTAATCGTCCCACCTATCGGGATGTAATATTTGGGCTTCACCAGCGCAAAAAGCATCTCTATATCTTTTTGGCTCCCATGTCCGGAAACGTGCAAGTCTTCCTGCATGTCATAATAATGAACATCAACATCGCCTTCGATAAATTTATCGACCAAAAAATCTACATTTGCCTTACTTCCGGGAGGCGCAGGGTCAGCCGAGAATATTACGGCGTCCCCCTTACCAACTTTTAGAAAATCATGCTCCCCCAATGCCAGCCGGTACAAAGCACTTCCTGGTTGTCCATAACAGCCGGAAATAATATAAAGAATTTGTCTATCGGGAAGCTTTGAAGCAACTTTTGGTGATATGACAACGCCATTCTGATAAAAAAGGTAGCCCAAATCTTTAGCGATTCCGGCTTTCTTTTCAATCGATCTACCTATAAGAACAACCTTGCGACCCAGGCGGGCCGCAGCGTTAATTGTCTGCTGCATACGACTGATATTGCTCGAAATTGTTGTCAGGTAAACTTTTCCGGTTACGTGCCTTAAGACGCCTTCAATCCTTTCCTCAATTGCCCTCTCGCTTTCTGTGTATCCGGGAGACGTTGCACCAAGAGAATCTGAAGCAAGAGCTAATGCCCCGCCGGCGGCAAGAGATGCCACTTTCACCGCATCAAAAGGACGCCCATCAACAGGGGTCCAATCAAATTTATAATCGGGGACATGGAACATTTTTCCCTCAGGCGTATCTATACAAAAACCAACCCCATCAGGAACCGAGTGAGCCACCCTAAAAGGGGTTACCTTAAAAACTCCAAACGTTAATTGGTCACGGTCTGGGTCAAAAACCTTAACATTCGTAGAATCCATCTTGTAATCCTCCAACTTATCCTGAATGAAGCCTACAACTAATTTTGTCGCGTAAACGTTGGTTTTTACTTCTTTGAGTAGGAAGGGAAGCGCCCCAAGATGATCTTCGTGTCCATGAGAAATAATAATCGCCCGAAGTTTTGATTTATTTGCTATCACGTAAGAAAAGTCCGGAATTACAAGATCCACCCCGTACATTTCCGTTTCCGGAAACCCCACGCCACAATCAACAACTATCATATCGTTCCCATATTCATAAACATACAAATTTTCCGTAACTCCGGTAGTTCCGGAAATTGCAATAAATTTCAAATTATTCATATTTTTCATATAGGCTTAAACCAAACTCATTTGTTGAGACTCATCTTCTTTATCCAAATCCTTCTTCGCTTCGGTAAGACTTTCTGCTTCTTTCAACATATCTGGCAGCCTCTGAAAATCTTGCTTAAACTCAAACATCAAACTTCCGTTTCTGAGCGCGGCCGCTGGGTGATACATCGGGATGATCGTAATATTCTTGCCCTTAAACTGTACTACTTGCGACTTACCATGAACAGATGAAATTCGGGCAGTAGGCAGAAACTTGCCCATAGAAAATCGTCCCAGAGTGACAATTACTTTCGGATCAATTATTTTAATAATCTCATCCAGATATTTTCCGTATGCAGATATCTCGTCCGGTTCCGGATCTCTATTTTCCGGGGGTCTATGATGAACAACATTTGTAATATAAACGCTTTCTCTAGGAATATTTACCAGTCTTAAAACTTGATCCAATAGTTTCCCCGCGTTTCCAACAAACGGCTCCTTTTTAAGATTTTCCCAATACCCGGGGCCTTCACCTATAAAAAGGATTTTGGTATTGGGATCCCCAACTCCAAAAACCAAGTTGGTATCGGTTTTTCTTAGAGGAAGCGAGCTGTCAGCTTCCATTTCTTGTTTTAATTTTTGAAGTTCTTCTAACTTACCCATTAAATATTTCACTCCGTAACAAAATCTATTTTACCAGAAGTTGTATCATAAACCGCAAAGTTGATCTCATTTTCCAAAGCCCCCGGGTTTACAATCCTGGCCCCATTTTTTTCTGATTCTTTTTGCTTGTGTGTATGTCCATAAAAAACAACGTCAAGAGTATTGATTGCCAAAATTGGTTCGCGAATGTCGTGAATCACCCCTATTTTTTTATTATCCAATTTGAAACTTAGAAACTTCTGTTCAAAACCTTCGGCTCCCAAAACCAAAGCATCTTCAACCTCACTTTTTATATCAGCGTTACCCAAAATTCCAAAAACGGGGGTCCCGTACTCCAAAACCACTCTAACTGAGTCCGCTGTATTCCAATCGCCACAATGAATCACGGCGGCAGCATTAATCTTTTTTGCAAAACCCATAACATGCCTGAGATTTGTTATGTTGCCATGACTATCGCTTATTACTAATATTTTCACTAGCTTATTTTAACTCACTGGGGCAGGAACGTCTTCACGTTTTGGGAAGTAACATGGACATTTTGAGTTTTCCCTTCAACCATCTGCATAGCAACCTTACGGACAACTCCGTCAATATTACGCTCAAGCGTACGAATACCTGCGTCGTAGCCAAGCGGACGAACAATATTTGCCCAAACATCATCATCAATCGTTAAACTTCCGGCGGGTAGGCCGGAAGCTTTTAGGGCAGAAGGCAGTATATATTTTTGCCCGATGACAATTTTTTCCTGGTCTGTATAGCTCGGCATAGAAATTGGTTCAAGTCTGTCCATAACGGCCGTTGCAATGTTGGTGGTATTATTTGCCGTCGCAATAAAAAGTGCCTCACTTAGATCAAACGGAAAATCTATATAATGATCAGTAAAAGCGTAGTTCTGCTTAGGATCTAAAAGTTCGACCAAAACTCCCATGATTGAGCTTCGTCCTTGTTCGGTAACACGGTCAATTTCATCAAGAAGGATGACCGGATTTTTACTTTGAGTATCCCGCAAGGATTTTATAACTTTTCCGGGTTCGGCTTCCGGATGCATTCTGGATTGTCCGCGAAGGTCTAACGGATCACCCATTCCGCCAAAAGGAATGCGGGCAATGGGACGGCCCAGAGCTTCCGCAATCGAATAAGCAATTGTCGTTTTTCCGGTTCCCACCAAGCCAACAAAACAAAGAATTGGGGCCCTGTAAATATCCGCACTCTCTCCTTTTTCTTCTTTCAATTTCATAACACTCATATATTCCAAGACGCGGGTTTTAATATCAGTTAAACCATAGTGATGAGATTCAAGGATTTTTCTGGCGTTTTCAAGATCAAGTGTATCCTTTGTTCTTTTATTCCAGGGCAAAATTGTTATCCAATCAACATAGCGTTCCATGCTATCAAACTCCGGCAAAAATGATGGGGAATTTGTAAGTTTGGCAAGTTGTCCAAGTCGAACCAAAACAACTTCACGAAGACGATCGGGAAGATCGGCCTTTTTAACTTTTTCTATTAAAACTTGAATTTCCTGGGCAGCAGATTCCATACCTACCTTAAATTTACATCAGTTTATCCGGAAGTTCCAGAAGACTGTGGATCGTATCAAACTTCACACTTTCTCTACCGTCTTTCTTGTTTAGCCAAATCGCATGGAAACCATTTTTATTCAAAACCTCACAAACAATTTCCTTATCATCAACAATAACGGCCTCCTTGGGAACTAGCTTTAGAGTTTTCGCATTATCTTTGACCGGTAAAACAAAAATTAAATCTTTCTTAAGGTATTTACCAATTTGCATAGACTTAAACTTATGCATTTGAAATTTCAAAGTTCCCTCGGAATAGACTCCAAAGTTAAACTTATTTTCTAATTCTTTATAAAGTTCGAAGAATTCCGAAAAAACACATTCCTGATAAATGTAATTGAATTCACTTCCGTAAAAAACCTTAAGGAGACCTCTATCCAAAACTCCAAATTTCTTAGCGAGCCTTCTACAAAACTCGTCGGGAGTAAATTCTCTATCTCTTTCCAAACTACCGATGTAGTCCTGTTTTATTCGATTTATCTCGGTAATGTTTTGCCGTCCCAAAATATCACCCAACTTCTCACTGAGGAACGCCGACATTTTATCCGTGTCGAAGATTGTCCGGTCAATGTCAAAAAGAAGAACGCCTTTCTTCATCAAAGCTACCTATCAAAACTTTTCTTTTCCTCTCCCATAAGTCTTGTTGTGGGAAAATGAGGGCCACCCGAAGAATCTCTATCACCTCTATCAAATCTTCTTCCTCCACCAAATCCTCTACCACCGCCTCGGGAAAATCCTCCGCGTCCACCTCTATCAAATCTTCTTCCTCCACCAAATCCTCCGCGTCCACCTCCAAAACCACTTCGGCCTCCGCGATCACCACCCCTGGCTTGTTTTTCAGCTTCAACTTGGGCATCCTTGGCGGGATCCAAATTCATTGAAAGATTGATACGCCCCATATCGTCAATTTTCTTAACCCGCACCTGAACTTTTTGTCCAATGTGGACAACATCACCAGCATCTTTTACAAATCCTTCCTGACCCATATCAGAAACGTGGACCATTCCGTCTTTACCCGGCAAAATATTTACAAAAGCCCCAAAATTCATTAAACGTACCACTTCACCCTCATAAATATCCCCCGGTTTAACCTCTTTGGAAAATCCTTCAATATAAGTAACTGCTTTCTGCATCGCTTCCTCATCAACTCCGGAAACACTAACGTTGCCCTCATCGTTAACGTCTATTTGTGTTCCCGTATCGGCCATCAATTTCTTTATATTTTTACCGCTTGGTCCAATAAATTCGCCAATCTTTTCGACCGGGATTTTAACCGTTTTAATCTTCGGCGCATAAGTAGAAACTTGCTTCCTTGGAGAAGCTAGCGCGTCAGTAATAACTTTCATAATTTGCGCGCGGCCTTCTTTTGCTTGGGCAAGAGCTGCCTCCAAGATTTCAGGCGTGAGATTTAATGTTTTGACATCAAGCTGCAACGCCGTAATACCCTTTTCTGTTCCCGCCACTTTGAAATCCATATCACCATTGAAATCCTCAATTCCCATAATGTCGCTTAAAACCGCAAATTTCTTGGCGTCCTCAATAATAAGTCCCATTGCAATTCCGGCGACCGGGGATTTTATCGGAACTCCGGCGTCCATCAAAGAAAGTGTTGAACCACAAACGGAAGCCATTGAAGTGCTTCCATTTGAACTCATTACTTCAGAAACAACTCTAATTGTATATGGAAACTCACTTTGATCAGGAATAACCGGAACTAAAGCGCGCTCCGCAAGAGCTCCGTGTCCAATTTCTCGCCTGCCAGGGTTTCCAACTTTTCCAGTCTCTCCTGTTGCATAAGGCGGCATGGAATAGTGATGAAAATAGAACTTTTCTGCTTCCCCGTCTGCACTTTCCAAAAGAAGAGAGTTTGAGGGAGACCCCAAGGTAACAACCGACATTACTTGGGTTTGACCCCTCTTGAAAATTGCCGACCCGTGAACTCTTGGTAAATAGGAAACTATCGCTGAAAGAGGTCTTATCTCAGTTAATTTCCTACCATCAGGTCTGGTCTTTTTCTCCAAAATTTGCTCCCGGATATAGTCTTTCTTGATGTGGTCAATCAGCTCCGGAACAAATTTTTGATCGGCCTCCGTTACTTCTCCATTGACCGCAGCTACCATTTCAGTCAATTCATCAAATTGTCCACCTTCATGATTAGCCATTCCTTTTACAAGAGATGGCATTTTGTCATCGACTAATTTGTGAACCAGCTTTTCTAATTCTGCCGAAGCTTTTTCTTCTTTATAAACCTCCCGAGTTCGTCCAACCTCCTTCGCCAAATCTTCAATCATAGAAAGAACCGCGTCAGATTCTTTTTTAGCAAAGTTAATTCCCTCAACGATTTCTTTTTCACTTACTTCCTTAGCTCCCGCTTCAACCATCAAAACCGCTTCTTTTGTGGAAGAGACCACTAAATCCATATTTGAATCCTTAAGATCACTCTCTACCGGATTGACTAGATATTTGCCTTCCTTTTGTCCAATTTTTAGAACTGATACAGGACCCTTCCATGGGAGCGTGCTGATATGAACCGCCGCACTGGCTGCGATTGCTCCTAAGATTGCCGGATCATTTTCCATGTCGACTGAAAGAACCATAACAATTACCTGAACTTCTTTTTTGTAAGTCTTGGGGAAAAGCGGGCGAATTGAACGATCAATAAGTCGGGCGGAAAGAATTTCCTCATCTGTTGGTCTACCCTCGCGCTTCACCCAGCGGCTACCTTTAATACGACCCCCCGCATAGAGCCTCTCCATGTACTCGACCGTCAATGGAAAATAATCTAGGTCCATCTTAAGAGGAGCCGAAGCAACAGTGGCCAAAACCACTGTATCTCCCATACGGGCAGTGACAGCTCCCGCCGCCTGTTCTGCTAATTCACCCGTGGTTAAAGTGAGGGTACGACCACCCAATTCAATAGATTTTTCGATCTTTTTCATTAATTTACAAATTATTTTTCAAGTTTTAGTTCAGAGAGGAGCCTCTTGTAGCGCTCTTCATCTCGCGCTCTTAAGTATGTTAACAACCTTCTTCTTTTAGCTACCATAGAAAGTAGCCCCCTGCGACTATGCACATCTTTCTTGTGCTCCTTAAGATGTGTGACAAGTTTATCAATTTGAGCTGAAAGGAGTGCGATTTGCACTTCAGGAGAACCTGTATCGCCTTTCTCGCGAGCAAACTTTTTAATTAAATCTTTCTTCTCGTCTGTGGCTAGTGCCATATCGTCATGTAAAACAAAGTAAGGCTATTTCAAGCTAAACCTTGTTTTCATCTTGGGTATAATACCATACTTCCTACTGGTTTCAAAGGGGAAAATTAGCCCTTATTCTCGCTGGGTGTTTGGGGCTGATCTATACTTGCCGCACCTTTAATCACTTTAGGCTGAAGCCAATCTTCAGGAGGATTAATTACCTGCTCCTCTTCCTTTGTTCCTTCAACATCTTGCACCTGTTTACCCTTCTGAAAAACTTGTACCCCGGGAATCGAGCCGGCCGGAAAATCACTCGCACTTATTTTTTCTGCAGGCAATCTTTGAGCCCCACTTCGAAGTAAATAGGCAAAAATTTCAAACGTGTCGGGAGTAACTTCACTTGACCCAAAATTATTACTTCCCTCCTCAATTCCCATTGCCAAATTAGTAGCCACATCAACATCTATTGGAAATCCTGTTTCTTTGATTATTTCCGCCACAAGTTCGGAAATTGATGATGCCGGTTTTGCAAAAGAAAGGGTTTCACCTGAAGTGGCACTCAAAACCCGTGTTCCAATATGGGCCATCTTGGCTCCGGCAAATTGTTTTTCGTTAAGCGCAGAAAAATCGCCATCACTCACACCCCCAAAAAGAATGACTAAATTCGCCGAAACTCCGGAGTAATTTAGCTCGATGCTATCCGCCTGAGGCGCAATTTGACCGGACTTTGGAGTTACGGTCAAATTAAATTCGCCGTCAATTATGTCGTAGCTGACTTTCTCAATATTTTTAGCATCATAACCCTTGAATTTAATGGTTAAGTTTTTATTTCCGAGCTCATCCCCAATCTTATTTACACCGATAAGCCGGTTAAATCCGACGACCATTGGGCTTTTGCAGGAAATTGCCGTTTGTTTTTGGTCTCTCAAGGAGAGATAAAGTCCAAGTCCTGCCGCGACAACATCAAAATCGGGATTATCCGGGAGAAGAATTAAAATTTCGGAGGCAGAACCGATTATTGTATTAAACGATTCGTTCATTTAGCCACCGATAGTATCACGTCACCCTTCGCAAAATCAAGCTGAGGGTCCAAAATTACCCCGAACTCCTCGGCTTGACCGACAGAAGGAACCTCTGCCTTCTGTTTTTTAATGGAAATTGCTCTAGATGTCCCAAGCTCTTTTTCCCCACGTTTCAGAATAATTGTGTCGCCTTTTGAAATTCTCCCGTTTACCACCTTGCAACCGGCAACTTTCTTATTATCAAACGGAAAACTGGCCAAAACCTCCGCTGATCCCAGTATTTGAACCTTACCTTTCTTCAAAATTTCCTCTATGGATTGCAAAAGCTCATAAATTATGTCGAACTTCTGAACTTTAATTTTTTCTGCTTCGGCCAGTTTAATAACCTCCGGGGCAACTTTACTTTCAAAAGAATACACATAGGCATTGCCCGTCTTAGCATTTATAACATCGCTGGTTGTAACCTCTCCAACTCCACTATCAACAACCACCACTTTAGGGGGAAGAGAGGCAATAATTGCCTCAAGAGCTCCGGCATTACTGGCTTTAATTATTACCGGAATTTCATCATCGTGAAGCCTCCGTAAGTCAAATACATTTTTCTTCTCCTTAACAACCTCCGTAGCTTTGTGGGGTTCTCTGGTTACACTTGCGCCAACCGGGGGAACGACAGAAAATCCAATCACTCTGGCCGGCTCGCCGGGTAGGATTTCCTTAACGGATTTGCCTTTGTCGTCAAAAAGAGCTCTAACTTTACATTCCAGTTCTTCTGCATAAATAATCTCTCCCACCCCCAACTTGCCATTTCTGACAACAACCGAGGCGGTCGGTCCCATTTTTTCTTTACCCGACTCAATAACAACCGCTTCAAGATTTCCCCCAGCGTCTCCTTTTAGTTCGGCGACATCGCTCATTAAAGAGAGCATCTCAAGCAGTTCCGTAATTCCGGAGTTTGTTTTTGCTGAAACCGAGACAAAAGGAACCTGACCACCACGGCCCTCGAAAAAAACCTGTTCTTTTTCAAGTTGTCCCTTCAAGTTTTCGGAATTAACTCCGTTAACATCCGCCTTTGTTCCGGCAACAATAAAAGGAATCCCAGCCTCGCGAATTATCTCCAAAGCCTCTTTTGTCTGTGGCTGAACCCCGTCGTCCTGAGCAACAACCAAAATTGCGATATCGGCCACCTTTGCTCCACGACTCCGCATCTTACCAAAGGCCGCATGACCAGGCGTATCTATGAAGGTAATTTTTTTGCCTTCTTTCGTTTCGATAACACTGGCTCCTATTGCTTGTGTGATTCCCCCGGCTTCCCGGGCAGCCACATTTGTTTTTCGGATTGCATCAAGAAGTGTAGTCTTTCCATGATCAACATGGCCCAAAACGACAACTATTGGAGATCTGCTTTGTAATTTATTTGCTTCCATATTTATTTTTGGAAGCTAGGGGTTACTAATTTGAAGAAAGAATTTCAAAAATTTTCATTTTTAGTTTTCTTCAGTTTTTGGCTCTTCGCTTCCTGCATTTTCAGACTTTTGATCTGACTGCGTATCTTCAGTTACATTTTCTTTCTTTTCGACTTTCTCCACTTCCGTCTCCGGTTGTTCTTCTATTTTAGGTTCCTCTGTCTTTACTTCTTCTTTTAGCTCTTCAGGCTTGACTGCTTCACCATTACCTTCAACTTCAATTCGAAAGCCAGTCAGTTTTGCAGTCAAACGAACATTTTGCCCGTCGCGTCCGATAGCCAAAGAAAGTTGATCCTCTGGAGCGGTAACTTTTGCGGTTTTAGTCTTTTTATTAAGCTTAACAACCAAGTTTTCGGCCGGTGAAAGTGCGGCTTTGATTAACTCTGCCAAATCCTCACTATAAGGAATAACATCAACTCTCTCTCCTCCAATTTCGTTTGTAACCGCCTGAACACGAACACCTTTTTGCCCGACACAACTTCCAACAGGATCAACTCCCTGCTGACTTGAGGCAACGGTTACCTTGGTTCTAACCCCGGCTTCTCTGGCTATACTTTTAATTTCAACTGCCTTGGAGGCAATTTCAGGTACTTCTCTTGCAAAAAGTTTAACTACAAACTCCGGATCCGCTCTTGAAAGAACAAGGTCGCGACCCCTGGGTGTTTCCTCAATTTTCTTAAGCAAAAACGTTAGCCTCTGATTCAAATTTAATCTTTCGTTCGGGATTCTTTCTTCGGCGGGCATTATAGCTTCGGTCCTGCCCAAATCTACTCTGACATTCGGGCCATCAAATCTTAAAATAAGACCGGAAACCAAGGCTCCAACTCTTTCCTCAAACTCTTCCATAATTGCGCCTTTTTCAGCCTCTCTTATTTTTTGATGGATAACCTGTTTCGCGGTCTGGGCCGCAATTCTTCCGAATCCGGGTGGGGTTACGTCTTTGTTGTCAATAAAAACTTTGGTCTCGCCTGTAACATTGTCAATTTTGGCAACTACTTCAATTTCTTCAGGAATTTCCTCGCCGTGCTCTTTGGCATCCCTCCTGTAAGCAGCAATAATTGCCTGCTTAATAGTTTCGATAATCACATCAGGATTAAGGCCCCGCTCTTGAGCGATAGCTTTTAATGCCTGACTAAATTCTGTTCTTGCTGTTTGCATATCCGTATTACGAAAAAAGGCGGGCACTCGTCCCACCTCAATTCTTCCAAACCTTGACTAGTTTACTCTATGAAGCCAGATGAAGTCAAACAAGCCTTTTGGCCGCTTCCAAAAAAGCTAAATCTCTTTCTTGGATAAATTTCCCTTGATAATCGGCGGGTTTGTCTTTTTTGAGCTGGGTAATGGCCTCATCAAGAGTCATCCAAACCAACTTAAAACCCTCGCGGATTTCATCATCAGTAAAACTCGGATCACCCTTTTGAGTAACCTTACCAATGTAACAATATGACGTCTGCAAGAGATTCCATTTTGAGCGGTATTCAACCACTTTTCCCATCTCTTTCCCGATCTTGGCCAAACACCCGGTTTCTTCCTTAATTTCTCGGTGGAGTCCCTGAAGCTTGGTCTCTGCCTTTTCAATTCCGCCGCCTGGGATTTTGTGGTAGTTGAAATTCGAGACAAAAAGAATTGGAACCAGATTATTTTCATCAAACAAAACGGCTCTGGCAGCAAACTTTTTATCGGTTTTTTCCGGTTCCGATTTGTCCGCAATATACTTAAGAAGTTTCAAAGTCCCTCGGTTTCCATTTCCTCAACAATTCTTTTTTGATCACGATTCAACTTTTCAGGAACCAAAACATTTAACCTCACATATTCATCGCCTTTGCCCCTGCCGTGAAGGTGGGCAACCCCGCGTTCACGAAGTCTCATCATTGTCCCGCCTTGAGTTCCCGGGCGAATTCTAATTTTTACCTCGCCTTCGATCGTCGGTACACCAATCTCACCGCCCATTACTGCCAAAGAGAAAGGAATTCCGACATTTACATAAATGTCGTCGTCCTGCCTCTCAAAAAGTTTGTCCGGCTTGATGTTAACCGATAAAGTAAAATCTCCAAAGTTAATTCTTGCCCCCTCATAAATACCCGCCGGAATTTTGATTTTTCTTTTCTTTCCCTCAACAGAAACTTCCTTGCTTACTCCGTGGACCGCCTCATCAAAACTAATAGTCATGGAGTAACGGGGAACCTGCCTTGCTTGAGTTCGACCGAAAGGATTTCCTCCTCCAAAAAAACTTTCAAAAATATCAAATGGATCGCCAAAATCCATATTTCCGAAAGGATTTTGCCCATCTCCGCCTGAATAATAAGTATAGGTAAAAGGACCAGATCGTCCGCCTTGAAATCCTCCGGCAAATGGATTCCCGCCTGGAGCTCCTCCTCCGGGAGTAAAAGCCGCATGGCCAAATTGGTCATAAGCAGATTTCTTTTGAGGATCACTTAAAACTTGGTAAGCCTCATTTATTTCTTTGAAACGCTTTTCTGCAGCTTCTTTGTCGTCTTTGTGCCTGTCCGGATGCCACTCCAAAGCCTGTTTTCTGTAAGCTTTCTTTATCTCATCAGCACTCGCCGACTTAGAAACCCCCAATATATCGTAATAATCAGTTTTAGCAGCCATGTCTAGATAGTGCTAATTATATATTCGTAATAAAGATTTGTGAAGAACTTGGTACAATAGCGTATACTAAAGTATCAAGATAAACTAGTTGTGCTGGCGAAAACGAGGTAACTAGACTCTGAGCTTGGACATACCACTGGAAGTGGTATCGTCCACTAATTACTTGCGCTGGTTTCCGCCAGCTTTTTCTAGCTTCAAGGCTTGCTGTCCTTGATACCTAATTCTTTTAAAATTTCTTCTGCTTTTTTGTTTAGCGCTTGGATCCCCTCACTAAACGATCCCAAAGCAACATAGTACTTCAAATGTTCCGGAAATAAAATTTTAATTCCTGTCGGCAACTCGAAATATTCGCTTGATTGTCGAGAAAGAACTACATTCTCACGTGTGGAATTTAAAACAGATAAAGGCGGTCTTGTTTCTTCCGAAGATAGCACAACTCCACTTCCTAGTTGATCAGTAATGACTCCATTGTTAAGCATCTCGGCGTATTCTAGAGATCTTTTGAAGTTTTTTGACACACCCCTAGCTTTCTTTTCATAAATTCCAAATTCACGGGTCAAGATATTGTCCAACAGGGTTGGAAGAGACTGATTTTTATACTTTTCTATAAGTTGTTTGTAAAGTTTTGGTTTTTGTACAGCCTCTTTGATAGCAGAGATTTTATCGTCTTCATCAACCGGAAACTGAATTCGGTCTGCGAGCGGAGACACTGAATAGGTATTTCCATGTCTATCTAAAAGCCCAAAATAAACTAGTGCCGCTATTTTGGCCGCAGCAGGACCAGAAAGAGATTCGTGTCCGATACCCCGCGACGCGGAATCTCTACTATAAGGACCTTTTCCTACAGCCCTGCGCAGATCTTCACACAATTTTATTGCATGCTCCAAACCAACGTAAGGATAAGAAGAACTTCTTACTTTGGTTGATTTTATTTGATTGTCATTCTCCATTTCAGTAAAAATTATAGTACTACTACTACTTTTGTCAAGAGGATTCTAATTTTGTCTTGTCAAACACGAGTTTTCACCTAACTAATTGGATTATAACCATACCAACTCTATCTGTCAACTATTCTGGAGCCAAATCTTGAGTATCTTTAACCGAAAAGACTAAATTGTGTAATCTCAGGCACGAAAAGATAGAGTCATATCGTCTCGAGGAACTAAATTACCCAACTGAGGGCTATTCTACCACTTCTCCCACTTCAACCTGCTATTTTTTCCTTTTCGTATTCTTACCCAGTTACACCAGAATCCATAAGCTAATTTAAAACATCATAATTTTCCAAAAAAGGTATAAAATCGAGTTATTAGTCACCTTCGATGAAAAATTTAAGTATTGCCCTTTATACGTTGCTAATTCTTCTTGCAAGCACAACTGCATATTTATTAGGTAAAACTGACATGACAAAAAAACAAGCTGATCTAAAAAAACAAAACACACCGTCACCCATAGCTGCTTACAAACCCTCACCAATACCACAACCACAAATAAGAACTACAGATCCAGATCCTATCGTAACGTGCACAACTAATTTAGAGCGGTGCAAGGGACAGACATTGATTGCAAGAAGAAGTGATTGTTCCAAGGCAGTATGTTGTGGGCTTCTCTACGGAAGATGGCAACTTTACGCGGACAATAATCAATGCACTCATGCGCAGCTAATTGAGCAACAATCCACGAGAATTCAATTCAACCCCATGCCCGCTAATAACATCTATTATGCTCCAATAAACCAATGGGAACCTATTAATTTGAGGCCGTAGCCAAAATCTATCAAGAAATTAGTTCTTCCGGGTGAGTAATTAAATTATAAATCGAATTCGACAAGAATCTAATTTCTCCATTTTTACTAATAATTTGCCACCCCGTCTTCTTAGTAATAAATTGTTTTACATCGTCAATAATAATTTGTTCTTTCGAACCAGCGTTTTTAGTCTCAAACTTCAATTCCATTTTATTACTCTACCACTTCGCCTTCTTCAACTTTTTCATCTTTTTTCTCGTCCTTCTTCTCTTGGCTCGCCGAAGATTTATCGGAGGCGGCTTCTTCAGGTTTTGCTTGACCCTGGTTTCCGTACATTGCCTGGCCGATTTGGCTTAAGGTATCGGATAAATCTTTTGTGGCGGATTCGATATCTTCTTTTGAAGAATCTTCCTTGCCGGCAATTTCTTTTACTTTTTTAACTTTTTCTTCAACCTGTTCCTTAATTTTAGAATCGACTTTATCTCCCGCATCTTTGAGGGCTTTTTCAGCTGTTGCAACCATCGCATCAGCGTTATTTTTGGCCTTAATTGTTTCCGCTTTCTTTTCATCTTCGGCCTTGTGCTTTTCTGCCTCCTCCTGCATTCTTTTAACTTCATCGTCGGAAAGTCCGACGGCTCCTGTAATTTTGATGTTTTGAGTTTTTCCGGTTGCTTTATCTTTTGCGGTAACGGTCAAAATTCCGCTTGCATCCATATCAAAAGTAACTTCGACTTGCGGCACTCCGCGGGGAGCCGGAGGAATTCCGTCAAGAGTAAATGTTCCCAAAGTTTTATTATCTGCACTCATTGGACGCTCACCTTGGGTTACGACAATTTGAACTTGAGTTTGATTGTCCGCAGCTGTTGAAAAGATCTCTGTCTTACTGGTTGGAACAGTTGTATTTCTCGGAATCATTGGGGTTGCAACTCCTCCAAGGGTTTCGATGGCAAGAGTTAAAGGTGTTACATCGAGTAAAAGTATATCTTTGACCTCTCCGCCCAAAACTCCGCCTTGGATTGCAGCTCCGACTGCAACAACTTCATCGGGGTTAACTGATTGGTTTGGATCTTTGCCGAAGAAATTTTTAACAACTTCAATAACTTTCGGCATTCTGGTCATGCCCCCGACCATTACAACTTCATCAATGTCATGGGCATCAAGCTTTGCGTCCTTCAAACAAAGCTCAACCGGCTTAATTGTTTTTTGAATTAGCTCATCAACCAAACTCTCCATCTTGGCACGGGTCAGTTTCATGGCTAAATGCAAGGGTTGGCCATCTTTTTGAGTAATATACGGCTGATTTATTTCGACTTCGTTTGCAGCAGATAGCTCTATCTTTGCTTTTTCAGCTGCATCACGAACGCGTTGATATGCTTGGGTATCAGCCTTAAGATCGACTCCGTTTTCTTTCTTGAATTCGGAAACAATGTAGTCGACAATTACGGCATCAAAATCATCTCCCCCAAGGTGTGTGTCTCCGTTTGTCGCCTTAACTTCAATTACTCCGTCGCCAATTTCAAGAACCGAAATGTCAAAAGTTCCGCCGCCAAGATCGTAAACAGCAATTTTTTCTGCTTTTTTCTTATCCATTCCGTAAGCTAAAGCTGCGGCGGTGGGTTCGTTAATAATTCTTTCAACTTTTAATCCGGCAATTTCTCCGGCTTGTTTAGTTGCCTGGCGCTGCGCATCGTCAAAATAGGCGGGAACCGTAATAACTGCCTGATCAACTTTCTCACCAATATGAGCTTCGGCATCTTTTTTAAGTTTCATGAGGACCCTTGCACCAATCTCCTGGGGAGTGTAATTCTTACCTTCAATTTCGATATCGGCCATGCCATTTTTGCCATCGACAATTTTGTAAGGAACCATTTCAATTGTTCTTTTGACCTCTTTATCGCCAAATCTTCGGCCCATGAGACGTTTTGCGGAATAAACCGTGTTTTTGGCGTTTAGTATCATCTGTCTCTTGGCAACGTCCCCCACGAGATTTTTAACCGGTTCAACAACTGAAGGGGTTGTGTTTTTACCAGTATCAACAGCCGTAATAACCACGGGGCGTCCAGCCTCCATTACGGCTACACAAGAGTTTGTTGTTCCTAAATCAATTCCAATAATTTTTCCCATATTTCTATTCTTTCTTTGTAACTTTCACTTTCGCGTGTCTAACTATTGTTCCGTCCGAATACTCCCAACCAGCCAAAATCACCTCGGCAACTTTATTATTACTCTGACCTTTTACTACTTCAATAGCTTCCATCTCGTGTTCATCAAATTCATCACCAATACTTGGGTTAATTACTGTTAAACCCTCGTCCTTCAATACGTTTATAAATTCACCTATCGCTATAGCAAGTCCAGAGTCTTTCAAATGAACTTGGGCTCTCTCTATATTATCTAAAACTTGCAAAAGCCTAAGTATGAGCCTTAGAGAAACCAACTTTTCAATATCGTTTTTTTCTCTTTCGACTCTTTTAATCAGGTTGTCATAATCTGCAAGTGCCCTTGCCAGTTGAGCTTTCAAAACTAAAGATTCGTCTGGCTTTTTATTTTTAGGCATTGCCGACTTCCTGTATTAAATTGCCAAAGTATCTCAATATCGGAATTACTGTCGGATAGGAAATTCTTGCCGGGCCAATTACTCCAAGAGCACCGGGTTTCCCTTTGATATTAAAATGCGTCGCAATTATTCCCGTAGGTGCCAATTCCGGAATTCCAAGCTCTTCACCAAACAAAACTTCTAAAGGAGAAGGAGAAGGAATTCCAAAGAATAATCTATCAAGTTTATCCATCTCTTCAAAAATCGAAAACAAACTTTGACAGGCTGCTAGATCCGAAAATTCCGGATTTTGGAAAATATATGAATGTCCCGCCTGCCAAAAACGATCTTTTTTGTCTTTAAGCGCGGCAACGCTCAGTGACCTTGTCCTTTGGGCAAGGGCATGTGTTGCTTCATCCATCAATTGGTCAATATCATCCCTACTATCCCAAACTTCTTCCTTTGCCTTAACCTCGTCCACAAGACTCATTTGCTTTTCCTCCATAAGTTGGTCGATATAAAATTTCATCGCCATCGGAGTTGGAATGCGCCCCGCGGAAGTGTGCGGTTGCTTAAGATACCCGGCTTTAGTCAAGGAAACCATTTCGTTTCGGATTGTGGCGGGGGAAACACCAAGGTTATATTTTTTATCTAAATTCTCACTACCCACCGGCTCGGCGGTTTGGATGTACTCGTCAATAATCGTTTTAAGAAGTGATGTTTGCCTGGCTGTAAGTCCGTCTGTCATGTCTTGATTAGCACTAAATTAGCATGAGTGCTAACACTTGTCAAGAGGATTTTTAGACTTCCGGTTCGACTGTAAGAGGTTCACGCTTGGCAGGGGCAAGCTCAACTCTTCTTCTATTTATCAGCCGGATTAGTGCGGCAAGCTCTTCAGACTTTGTTAACCAGGAAAGCAAAACATAAACTGCGACACCGAGAGTTGTAACTATTCCAGTTAAGAGAACGAGACTCAGGGTATAACGAGTATCGATGACAAACTTTTCAAAAGGAATATTTTCCGGTACCACCGCTCCCAAAATGGGGATTTTTTGAACCCAAACGGATCTATCAAAAAGTTTAAGGGTAAAATACATTAAACCACCCGAAAGTATAGAGAAGACAATTGATTTAATTGTCGGGGTCAAAGAAAGAAACCTACCGTCCCCGATTTTCTTTGCCAAAATCACATAAAGACCACTAACCTGAATAAACACGGCAAGGGTGTTTGCAAGAGCAATAGACCAAAGCGGCAAATGCATAACAAGAACAAAAATTGCTTCCAAAACCAAAGTAAGGACAACGTCTATCACCTGAAAAATAACCGGAGTTTTTGCATCATGTTTGGCGTAGTAAGCCCTTGAAATTAAAGCAAGAGCAGACTGCATAGGAACGCCAATAGCAAAATAGGATAATATTATTCCAATCTGAACCGTGGCGTTCCAGTCAAGCGATTGGCTGGTGCCAAAAGTAAGTCTGACAATCGGAATTCTCAAAACAACCAAAAATGCCGAAATCGGAACAATGAGAAACATCATTTGATTTAGGGTGGTCAAAAAAGTTTTCCTAAACTCCGCCAAGTCTTCCTGATAAGATAAAGAAACGAGAGCAGCCTTAGCTAAAGAAACTCCAAAAAGCGTTGCCGGAATAGCTTGAAGCGAATATGCAAGGTTAAGAAAACCATAAGAAGCAACCGACATGATTGAAGAGAAAAAAAGTTCTGCGGATTTTTGAATCTGTAAAGCTGCCAAATCAATAAACCTTGGAGCCGCCAGTCTTCCCACCTCACGAACTCCGTTATTTGTTTTGAAGTTTGTAGAAAACCTGAAACCGAGCTTGTAAGCAACCGGAATCTGAATTCCAAGATGCATTACGGCGCCAATTATTACTCCTATTGCGGGCGCATAAATCCCCAGAGTTCGGGAAAAAATGATCGTGCCTAATATAATTCCGATGTTATAAAGGACCGGGGCCAGGGCCGGAACCAAAAAGCGTCTTGAGGATTCCAAAACTCCGGTTATTACATAACTGACTATAAAAAGTCCTTCAGCAAAAAATATTATTCTGGCAACTTTCGAGACTAAATCTACCTGTGATGAGTCAAATCCAAAAGCAACTACCGAGTAAAACTGATAGGAAAAAATTCCAAAAACAATCGCCAGGCCCAAAAATATCAAAAGACCGATATTTACAACCCGCGAAGCAACGTCCCAAGCCTCTTTTTTGCTCCTTCTCAAATACCTGCTAAAAACAGGTATTAGCGCTGATGAAAAAGCCCCGAATGCAAAAACCTCGAAGACAAGATCGGGCAAACGAAAGGCGGCCAGATAGAGTGAAAAGGTATCACTTCCCAAGAATTTTAAGATCACCCACTGGCGAACCAAACCAAAAATTTGGGAGAGAATAATCATTACAGTTATCACGCCGGCGGCCGAGAGAATGGTGTTCTGACGCGAGTTAATAATCTTTTTTCCCCGCCTAATTAAGTCTTCCATTTTGAGCTTGGTTCGATTATACTTCGCTCATGCCGGTAAGCGTAAGTGCCAAAAGAGCCCTTAGGGGTTCAACTCAAAAACAAAAAATAAATCGACTAATAATTAGCCGACTCGAAGTTGCAATCAGGAAAGCAAAAAAAGTTAAAACCACGGAGGCAATCTTGACTGCCGTATCACTTGCTGACCGTGCGGTCAAAAAAAGGGTTATCCACAAAAATAAGTCTTCTAGAATTAAGGGCGCACTCTCGAAGCTTTCGGCAAAAATTAAACCCGCTAAAAAATCTTCAAAAAAGAAGTAATTTCCGCTTCATGACAGGAGCGCCATGTGATATATTGAACTAACGCACTTTTGTTGTGCATTGTTCTGTATGGCTGCCCATAAATCAATCAATCTATTACCTCAGGAAGAGTTTGATGCCAGTATCGCTGGCCGAGCCCTAAAGTGGGCAATGGGAACTTTCAGAATAATTGTCATAGCGACCGAAATGGTTGTTATGGGGGCTTTCCTGTCACGCTTCTGGCTTGACGCACAGAACTCGGATCTAAATGACGCAATATCTGTCAAAAGTGCCCAGGTTTCCTCCCAAAGCGATTTTGAAAAGAATTTTCGCGATCTTCAAGACAGGCTTTCTGTGTTTAACGACTACACCAAAAATACTGGGACATCCACACTCCTGACCAAAGTTGTAAGTCGCGTTCCACAAAATGTCACACTCCAATCCCTATCTTTTCAAGACGGATCAATTCAGATAAAAGGGACCGCAGGAAGCGAAATTGACATTGCGCAATTTATCAGTAATCTCAAAGCTGAAAAATCGTTTAAGAATGCTGCTCTCGGGCAGGTAGGCACGAGTGATGCAAATCAATCGTCTGTAGTTTTTAATCTAAAAGTTTCATATTAATAAAATGGCACTAGGTTGGAGAGGGCAATATTATCGTTATCAGGGTTTTTTCCTGAACATTGTCGATCTTTATAAAAAAAGACAGGACCTTAGAATGTTCACGGAAGTTATCCTGTCGTTAACAACCATAATAGTCTTTTTGCTTTTTGCTCTAAAACCCACGGTCTTAACAATCATCAATTTGGTTCAGGAAATTCAGGCAAAGAAAGAAACGGTTGCCCAGCTCGACCAAAAAATTGCAGCTTTACAAAGCGCTCAAAATGTTTATTCCGAAGAATCATCGTTTGTCTCTATTGCTGAATCTTCGGTTCCAGGCAATCCTCAACCGGATACTTTCGTCAGACAGATAGAGGGCGTCGCTTCCAAAGATTCTGCCAACATCTTGGGCATCTCAGTGGGCCAAGTAACATTAACCGGAACCGAAACCCAAAAAGCAAAACTTTCGGATCTAAAACCTATTTCATCAAAAGCAAAGGAGATGACGGTCTCGATTAGTGTGGCGGGTGATTTTACAAACCTGACTTCGTTTATTACTGACTTAGATAATCTTCGAAGACCGATCAGAATTGATATCCTGGGGGTTAACTCCTCCATAACTGATAAGGGACGTGTTATAGTGGCGGTGATTAGTGGAAGAGTTCCATTTCTGGGTCATTAATATGCAAAAAAGTAAAATTCCCGGATTAATAACAATCTTAATAATGACGCTTATTACTTCGGTTATGTGGGTTGGATTTGGTATTTATCGGGCAATTAAAAGCAAGCCCGCTCCGACCGTCTCTCAACAAATTTTACAGGCTCTAACCCCTAGTATTGACCAAAACACCGCCGAAAAAATCCGGAACAAAGTTTACATAAATGAAGAGAATATTTCTGAACCCACAATAGCTCCAACTTCAACTGCCAACGCGCTGCCGACACCACAAGCAACCAATAGCCCAACGCCTGTAGCTTCGGCGTCTGCAACGCCGACAGCTTCCGCTTCGGCTTCGCCATCGGCAACGCCATAAATAATGATCAAAAAAAATACCATACCAACAATTCTCGGAATGATAATCCTCGTAGCTGGAACTTTTTTTGGCGTATTTTTATTAAACTCCAAACAATTTTTTAGACTCGGGGCATCATCAGACGTGACCCCGAAAGATGTCCGTGTTTCCAATGTTGATGAAGGTGGATTTACAATATCGTGGACCACTGATAAAGCAACCTCCGGCTTCCTTGTCTGGGGAGAATCCGCATCCGGAACGGACAAGGTGCAAAAAGAAGATATTCAGGACTCAAAATTCTTTACTCACTCAATCACACTATCCGGATTAAAGCCCGGCACAACTTACTACTACAAAATAAACTCTGATTCGGTGAGTTTTGATAATAACGGCGTTGCTTGGCAAGCGGCTACCGGACCGGCAATAGGAGCGAATAAAAACTCACAAATTATTTCCGGCGTAGTTTCTAATGCAGCAGGACTTCCTGCTCAGAAGGCCCTCGTTTATGCAAACATTGGTGGATATTTACTTTCAACAACCACATCTGCCTCAGGAAATTTTGTGATACAACTGGGTGGAGCCAGAACTCAGGACTTGGGAAGTTTCCTAGATATAAACCCAAGCCAAACTTTAATTCAGATATCGGTCCAGTCACCCCCAGATCAACCCGCGTCTGCCCAAATTTATCCGCAGTCAGCAAATCCCATGCCACCACTTATACTAGGTAAGACCTCTGATTTCAGAAGCTTGCCGGCAAACGCCAGTGGTGGCAGTCCGGGAGCGGAACTTAACCTGCCGGCAAACGCATCGGGAGAATCAAAATTTAACGTTCCATCAAACCTAAACACACCCGCCCCGACGACGGTGATCTTAGATAATTTGACCGACGGCGAAACCGTATCAACTACCAAACCTCAATTCATGGGAAAGGGCCCATCGGGAACGGCCCTTACTATTGAAATTCATTCGCAAGACGTAATAACTCAAAATGTAAGCGTTGGTTCAACTGGAAATTGGAGTTTTACACCATCAAGCGATCTTTCAGCCGGAAATCACACAATTACAGTGCTTTGGAAAGATGCTGCCGGAATAACAAGAAGCCTGACACGGACATTTGTTGTTCAGGCTGCAGAAATTCCGGCCTTTACGGCATCACAATCCGGTTCAACCACATTGCCAACACCAACATCAACGCCAATTCTAAGTCCAACTCCTACATCAACAATAAGCGCAACCCTGGCGCCAGTTCCCGTGACAGGCAGCTTGACTCCTACAATCCTACTATCTATTATGGGAGTAGCAGTTTCTGCTTTCAGTTTCTTCTTATGGAAGATGTCTGAAGGTTAAAATTTCTAATGCCTGACCAAAACAACCCTGTCTTTCCAGTTAGTCCAGCCGCACCAGCGGCAAATCCTCCGACTGGCCAATCTACGCCACAGACAAATCAATCAGTTAATCCTGTTGTAACTACAGACCCGGACGTTCCACCTCTTCCACCCGATTTCCAAAATATAAAACCGGCGCCAATTCCAACACCCATGGCCCCCCCGGAAGAAAAACCGGATGAAAGCGGCACGGCGTCTCCTGATAATTTGCCGCCAGTTATTTCAACGCCCAAGAAAAAGTTTGGTGGCAAAAGAATCATAGCAACTATTCTTGGAATACTGCTTTTGGTTGGTGGTGTCGGGGCGGGGCTTCTCTTAACCCAGCAGCAACAGCTTTTTGAACAGCAGGCCGCGGGCGGTTGGTGTCCCGGCGGCAAAAGTCGGGTTCCGAAAGGGGGAACCCAAGCAGATTGTCCCGGAGGAGGTAAACCGGCTCCGGTTAGTCAAACCACTTCAAGCGGCCAAACAGTTCAGCCCGGACAATTTGGTTATGTATATTCTCAAAACGGAGATAAAGGGCAAGCCTATATTGCCGGTACTTATATTGCCGACAACGGACAACGTTATCTGGTTGGAGGTTCTGGGGCAAATGATACTCTTAAGGCCGCAGCTAACTACTGTGACAAAAATGATTGCAATAATCTAAACCTGTCACAGACCACTAAAAACCAAATAAACCAATTTGCAACCACAGGGAATACCGGCAGCAACTTGGGGCCCATAAATTGTAGCGATTCCAGCGTCTCCGGTTGGGCTAGTCAGACAAGTTATACCGAAACCGAACCCTGCCCAGGGGGTGGATACCTAATCGAAAAGGTCAAAATTGATGCCAGCGGAAATAAGGTTCAGTGGTGCACCTCAGATAACTCAAACTGTAAGGCCAAGACAACTACGACTACGACTACAACCACAACTTCGTCCGCTCAATGCTCATCAGTTGGGGCCTACGACGCTACGTGGAACTTAATAACCCCTGCACAACTAAGTACCCTCGCGGTCGGAACAACAATTAACTTTTGTGTAGGGGGAACAACAAGTGGGGGTGGATTTGATAAAGCCAAATTTACAATTAATGGTGTTGCTCAAACGGAAACCACAACTAAAGGCTCGGGGACTGCCGGAGGCCTTTTTTGCCAAAGCTATCAAATTCCAACCGGTGTAACATCTTTTAATGTAACAGGTCAAATTCATGATGCTACATTAGGATGGTCAAACTAAAATGAAAAACTTTTTAAGAGGAAAATTTGCAACAGTTCTAATAATATTTTTGACAATAGTTTTGGCTGGAGTTGCAATATTTACCGCAATAAGACTTTATCAACTAAGAAATCAGGCTGTTGCACCAAATGCGCCGTCAAGCCAGCCAGCAGCGGCTGAGATTCCAAGTAGCTGCACTGCCCTAGCTTTTACTATCGGGACAGGAACACCAACCGCCACACCAACAGGGACAGCAACTGCCACACCAACTGGTACGGCAACAGCGACACCCACAGGAACAGGAACCCCAACTGCAACACCTAATCCATCAGGAACTCCTAATTCTTGCGGTGGAACTTGTGGAAGTAATGCCAACTGCTCAAGTAACTTAATTTGTTATCAGGGTTTTTGCCGCAACCCGTCCTGCGCAGCAAACACAGACTGTGTTTGCACGGGAGCCACTGCTACCCCCACGAGTCAACCCTCGCTTCCCAATTCGGGAACTGGTTGGCCAACAGTTTTTGGCATCGGGGTCGGAGTAGTAACGATACTTGGATCGCTTCTCCTGGCACTCTAATCAAAGTAAATGAACGTCTTGGTTGATAAACTTTCTTTTCTCGGACCAATACTCCTAGTTTTCTTGGGGTCTATAGTCTTTTTCTTGCTTTACAAAATAAGCACCTCCACTCTTAAGAAACTCAAAATTGAAGTTTTTCAAAGTTATCCTTTTGATATGTTTATTCCACGCTCCGGGGAATGGTCCATCGAATATTTTATAATTATTGTTCTGTTACTAGCTTTATTAATTTTCTTCGTCGTAAAGGGAAGTTTCTATCCAATGGGTCCGGCTTAGCGCCACGAAGGGACCCAATAATAACTTGCGTCAAGAGATAATGGAATCCTTAAACCAGTCCAGTGGGGATAAAAATAAATAAATACCAATAAACAAACAAGAAAATAGGCAAATATTAACTTTGGATTTCTACGAAGAACATAAGCCGTTGCTATGCTCATAAAAGGAATCGAAGGCAAATAGTGATATAAAAACATTATTCTGGGAGACAGCGCCCATGGAACAAAAAAAACTAAATACGAAAAAACAACCAGACCCAACTTCTTGTTTCGTTCAAAATACGCATAAATAGTACTTAAAACAATAGACGCTAAACCAAACCAAAAAACAAACGGGTTTCCAAATGCGTAGATTCTGGCAACCGTCCCTCCAACTTCATCACTTGTATAAAGATAGATTGGGCGGATTAAAAACGGCCATTCCCACCATGGTGATGTATAAGGGTGTGTTGCTTTAAGCCCGGTGTGATACCACCACATCTGCTCCTGCATTCCCCACCAAGTCGTTAAATCGTGTCCTGTTAAAAACATTTGTGTATATGTCAAAAGATAAATTAAAATCGGCAATACCAAAAACCATAAAATTGAAGGGGAAAATTTTTTATTTCTCCAAAGCCACAAAATTCCGAGTATTGGAATCGCCCAAATGGCTGACCATTTTGAAGAAATAGCCAGACCAAAACTAGCCGCCGACCAAAAATCCCGATTCTTCATGAACAAATAAATGGATAGCAATGAGAAAAAAAGGATATAACTATCGTTCATTCCAATTCTGCTCATTACCAAAGCCAAACCGTCGAGCGAAAACACCCCCGCAGAAAGAAGGCTTACAAGATTGTCCTTAAACAGCTCTTTTGCAATTAGATAGACCATAAAAACTGCGAGAGTTCCCAAGATCGCTCCGGGGATGCGCCAACCAAAAGAGTTTTGTCCAAAAATTAGCATCCCCGCCGCCATTCCAAGTTTTGCCAATGGCGGATGGGTCCATTCGTAAGCAAACCCACTGGGTGGGGTGTTCCACCATTCCCAAGCTTTCGCCGCCTCACCCGAAAGAATAATTTTTGCAGTAAAAGCATGGTAAACCTCATCAAAATACATTGTCTTCGGACTCCCTAAATCAAAAACACGGGTTACAAAAGCAAACGCTAAAATAATTCCTAAAATCACTCTGGCCTTTTTATCAGATAATCTTATTTTCGAAAAATTCGGAGCGAATTTTCTTCTTCCTCTTTCAAAAAAATTCCTAATCGAAAAAATTATTTTTTCAATCCTTTTTGTATCTAACAAAGTCCAAATGAAAGAAGTGAAAGAGACCAAATTTATCAAAATTATAAATTTAATAACCAGTGGCGGGTAGATACTTATAAAGTTCTGGGTAATCCATTTATATGAATAGAGCAAATTCAATACATAAACCAATGAAAAGCCGATATAAGGAATTATTAATAACGAATTTTCGGCTACTCCTATCGCAAGCGGAGCCAGAGCCGGCAAAAGGTGGCGCTCATGCATCCGGGTCATAAAGATAAAACTCGCCGATAAAACCACTGCCGCAAAAGCGTATCCTCTTTCTTTCTTCCAAAGTTTTACTGCCAGAAAAGCAAAAACAAAAAGGACAACAAGATAACCGGCAATTTGCGTCAAGGAAGTGTCCGGCTTCCAAAAACCGGTCAGTCCCCAAAAATTAAAAGCATTAACGGAGGTATAAGGATACTGATTGAGCGAAATACCGAGGCGCTCGTAAATAAACTGCGGCAAAAACTTTCCTCCGGCGAAAGGAACAAAACCGGCGACAAAAACCAATAAACCAGTGACGCAGTAAATTAATAATTCTCTGAATTTTCTTCCCTGTTTCAAAAACAAGAAAACTACTACCGGGAAAACGAAGGCAGCCTGCGGTTTTATTAGTGTCCCGATTGCGAGAGATATTGCTGAAATGAGAAAGTTTCTTTCAATTAACCAGATCGCGGCTACCACGAAAAAGGCAGTCAAAGAGTCTACTTGTCCCCAAAGCGTAGAATTTGCTAAAACCGCCGGATTAAAAATATAAATACTTGCTGCGAAAATCCCGGCCTTCACATTTTTAATCTTTTTGGTAATTTCATAAATTAAACCCGCGGTCGCAACATCGAAAATTATCGCTGGAATTTTATATAAGAGGTCGTCCGGAATAGGAATTGCTCCGCGAATCTTACCCAAGACCCACAAAAAATATAAATAGCCTGGCAAATAGTCAGACCAACCATTATAGAAACCGGACAGGCCGCCTTTAACCAAGATATCACTCCAAGCAATAAACGTTCCCTGATCAAGCCTCAGTGTTCCAAAATTACCGAGTATCAATCTAATTAGAAATCCGAAAGTTAAAACATATACAATAGGAGAGATGAAAAGAATTTTCTTGGTAGCTTTTGTCATTTCCTTAATCATATATTTTGTAAGCTCCGCCGGGCGTACCCCTTATGATTATTTTACCCGACTCGCGGGATCGTTTTTATCTGGAAAGTATTATCTCACCGATAACCCTCCTTGGCTATCGGAACTAATTCCTGCCGGCCCAGCCAAATACTATGTTGCCTACCCGCCAATGCCGGCATTTTTAGCAATGCCTTTTGTTTTCTTGTTCAGAGATAGCTTTCAACAACAACTTTTGAGCCAAATCCTTGGAGCTGGAACTGTGGTACTAACCATGATGACAGCCTGGACAATCAAAAAGGATAAAAAATTGTTAATTTGGTCGGGACTTTTAGCAGGACTGGGAAACATAATCTGGTATCTATCAGCAACTGGGTCTTCTTGGTACTTGGGACAAATTTCCTCCGCTTTTTTCTTAAGTTTTGCGCTATACGAATCCTTAAACAAAAAACGTCCGATCTTAGTTGGCATTCTTTTGGGGGCGGCGTACTTATCAAGAGTTCACACAATCATTTCACTTCCAGTTTTTTTGTATCTTCTTTATGATAAAAACTGGTTCAAAACTTTTTTCAAGATTGGCCTTGGTCTTTTACCGTTCGTGCTTTTTGACTTCGCTTATAATTTCATTAGGTTTGGCACGATTTTCGATGAAGCCTATTTCATTCTTCCAAAGATCTTAAACGAACAAGATAGGCCTTGGTTTATCCACGGCGTTGCTAATACTTCCTATATTCCAAACGGGCTAATCGCCGCGTTCTGGTCTTTTCCAAGAATATTAGATCACCCACCCTTTATACAACCTTCCTGGTATTCTCTTGCAATCTGGATTACCACGCCCGCGTTTATTTTTGCATTTTTCTCTCCCATTAGAGAGAGGTTGACTCAGTTTTTATGGCTTGCCGTAATTAGCATATTTACGATAGTTTTGATGCATGGCGGAACGGGTTGGGCGCAGTTTGGGTATAGATTTGCAGTAGATTTTTACCCCTTCCTACTTCTATTAACCATTAAGGGTGTCGGGAGAACCGGCATAAAACCAATTCACTGGATATTACTCCTCGCCTCAGTTTTGGTTAACGCTTGGGGGGTCGTCTGGATTAATAAGTTTGGCTGGGTTAGTTTCTAACCCCACCACCTATTTTGTAGATTGTATAAGGTCCATACCGGGCCTCTATTTTCTTATTTGCATCGGGAGCATCAAACGAGATTTCGTACAAGGCTCGTCCTCCCGGGTTTTTATCCACATAGTCCAAATAATAATTTACCGCCCAAAGCCCCCGTTGTGGTTTATTCGGACTCATAAAATCAAAAGATTTTTGCAAAAACGAATAAGGAATATCCGAAAAATGACTCAAAAAACCATTTGGGTAATCATATTTTTCCAAAAAATTATAATACCGCACGATAGTTAAACTCCACGATAAAATTAGAAACACCGGGATTAATAAAGAAAAATTTTTCACTTTTTTTGAGAGATCATCAACAAATAAACCAACCAACAAAGAAAGGGCCGGAAGACTAATCAAAAAATATCTGGGGACGGCATATTCAACCTTGACCAGAGACAAAAACCATAAGGGCGCAATACACCAAAAAACTAAAAATAGACGAAGCGTTCCATCTTCACGTCTTCTAAATAGTCCAAAAACACTATAACCAACAACCAAAGAAATTAACAAAAGGTTCACAATAAAAATCTTTTCTGCCCAGGAATTATCTTTAACAAAATCCTGATACCCGTAGCCCAATTCCCACTGTAAATTCCCCCCGGAAAGCGTTTTGAAATAATTAACAAAGACTTCCTTCGGCGTTGTCTGAAATCTTCCGGGGGCGCTTAAAAAAGATTGAATTTTACTGGGGTTACTTCTAAAAAAAAATATTGTCGGGGTAAAGATCACACCAGTCAAAACCAATCCCAAGAAAATCCAGCTTAATGAAAATTTCTTGATATTAGGGGAAAGAAAAATAACACCAGTTGTTATAAATGAAAGAGTGCTTAAATAAAATTGCACGAGAACTGCCCAGGAAAATATCAAAAGACCTATCAAAAAGCTTTGTTTCTTCTTTAAGACTAAAAAAGTAAGAAGCATAGAAATGCTAACTAAACTCGGGACAAATGAGGGTTGATAAAACATCCTGGAAAATATTACCCACCACGGGTGAGTTGCCAAAACTAGACCGGCAACAATTCCCGCTTTGGGCGAGAAAAACTTCCAGCCAATATAAAAAATCGTAACAACGCTTACTAAATTCAGAACAGCAATTATCTGAGATACTATCAAAGGGTTTCCCGAAATTGAGAAAATCGAGGCGAAAAAGAAAATTAGAGACGGGCCCCAAGAAATATTTCCCCATGGGGTTTCCAAAACAAAATTCTGACTTGTCATATAGTTTCCTCTTGTGAGGAAATCAGCGATTGTCGTAGCAAGCCTCGGCTGATCATAACCAAATTGAATCGTATCCAACCAGCCAAGTCTTAAAAATAAATAGACTGCCGCTATAATTAAAAGGAGAATATAAAACCGCTTCATGCAAATTTACTTGAGAACTTGAGAAACCCAAGAATGAATCGCATCCCACTTTCCACTACCTGACGTGGGAATTAAGACCTCCTGCTGATCGTAAATTTTACTGACCGGGGGAGTAAATAAAAGATCGTCCGGAATTATATTTCTATTTATTGATTTTCGTGAATTAAAAAGCAGCCGTGCCAAAATTGAGGCGTGCGGATCGTCGAGGTCGCGGGTCAAAGAGTTGTTAAGATCTTTCCACAACTTCAAGTCGGTTTGAGGATTTAAGAACACGTCCCGAGTTAAAATCTTTTGACCTATCGCGTCAATAATTTTTTGCTGGCGGGCCTCGCGTGCCAAATCTCCGCCCTCAACCCCTTCCGCATGTCTCGAACGCACAAACTTCAAGGCGGTAGCTCCATCCATGTGTTGTAAACCTTTATTAAAGGTCAGGGTCTCATAACGACAAGATAGAGTTACGTCTCCATTGCATGTGTCATTCTCGCGACCGGCGACAGGATACAAGTTGTCAGTAAAACTATTTTCCACATTAATCTCTATTCCACCTATATCATTAATAATCTTTTCAAAAGCAGAGAAGTCTAAAACTACTCCGTAATTTATTGGAATTCCCAAAACTTCTTGGGTAATAGATTTTGCGAAACCGATTTTGCCACCGGGAAAATTTTCATTAGAAAAATAGGGCGTATTTTTATCGCCCCAATAGTAAGCCGCATTGATTTTTGCTCTTATTTCAGGGATCCAAATATCCCGCGGAACGGAAATAATTACAACCCCGGGTCTAGTTAAGGAAACTGAGGCTACAAGCATTGTATCTGTTAAATCCTCGCCGTCATGTCCTGCTCCCCCAATTCCCATTATCAAAATGTTTGTTCTACCATCTTGTGAGGCGAGTTCACTTACTGGCGGATAAATAAAATTTGTCGCAATTTTGAAAAAGTAGCCTGCATTAAACTGCTTAAAGAGATAAATTCCGATTCCGACGAGTAAAACTAAAATACCAAAACAAACAACAAGAACATTCCGAAGGCCGTTATCTTTGCCAGAAGCTTCTTCCAAATTTATTGTAGAATTATCCTTGTCCATGGAGATAAGTATAACTGGTTTGAACCCTCAACAAAAAGAGGCGGTTACCTATACCGGGGGTCCGCTTTTAGTTCTTGCGGGAGCGGGAAGCGGCAAAACCAAAGTTTTGACCCACCGCGTAGCCTACTTTATAAGTACAAACTTAATAAAACCGGGTCAGGCCCTCCTTTTAACTTTTACCAATAAAGCCGCCAACGAAATGAAAGAAAGAATTTTAGCTCTGACGAATGGCAACACACCCCTGGCCGCCACTTTCCATTCTTTTTGCGCAAAAGTTTTAAGAATCGACGGGAGACATATTGGAATTCCCGTTAACTTCATAATTTACGACGAACAAGATCAAAAAGACGCAGTTAAACAAATTATGGAGCGGCTCGATATTTCAACCGATCAGTTTAATCCCGCCTCAATCTTAAATGGGATCAGCGAAGCCAAAAATCAAATGCTGTCTCCGGAAGAATATAAAAATTTTGTCAGGGGCGAATGGCAGGAAATTGTCTCAAATGTTTATCCGGAATACGAAAAGATGCTCAAGGAAATCGGAGCCTTGGATTTTGACGATCTTTTAATTAAAACCGTAAAACTTTTTAAGGAGGATCCTAAAATTCTTGCCAAGTGGCAGCACCAATTGACACACATTTTTGTAGATGAGTGGCAAGATACAAATAAAATTCAATATGTCCTGACAAAACTTTTGGTAGGAAATAGAAAGAACATTACTGCAGTGGGGGATGCCTCTCAATCTATCTATTCCTGGCGAGGAGCGGACTTTAGAAATATTAATTATTTAATGAAAGATTATCCGGATATAAAAGTAATTAACTTGGAACAAAACTACCGCTCAACTCAAAATATTTTGGATGCTGCCAATCTCGTTATCTCCAAAAATACAAGCCATCCGATTTTGAAACTCTGGACAGAAAAAAATGCCGGTGCAAAAATCAGGTTGTACTCCGCCAGAAATGGATTTGATGAGGCGAATTTTGTAGTTGACGAAATTAATCATTTGGGTAAGTTCTCCGACATTGCAGTTTTATACCGAACCAACGCTCAATCCCGCGTTTTGGAAGAAGCATTCCTTCACGCTGGAATTCCCTATACCTTAGTCGGGGGCGTCAGATTTTATGACCGCAAAGAAATAAAAGATGTCATCTCCTATATTAAATATTTGGTTAACCCCAAAGATTCGGTTTCGCGCAGGCGAATTGAAAAAATCGGTATAAGAAGATTCGAAAAGTTAAAAGAAATGGGAGAAATTAAAGGACTTACTACTCTTGATATTTTAGATGCCGTTATTCAAAAAACTGATTATCTGGCATTATTTCAAAAAGAATCGGAGGAAAATATGGCAAGACTTGAAAACATTAAGGAACTTAGAAGTGTTGCTACGGAATTCCCCGACATCAACGATTTCTTGGAAAATGTGGCCCTGGTTGAAGCCGGTCCCCGCAATATTACAAAAAATGCGGTAACTCTCATGACCATGCATGCCGCAAAAGGGCTTGAATTTCCTGTAGTGTTTATTGTCGGAATGGAAGAAGGACTTTTCCCTCACAGCAGATCTTTAATGGACGCCAACCAACTGGAAGAGGAGAGGCGTCTTGCTTACGTTGGCATCACCCGGGCAAAAGAAATCCTATATCTTACTTATGCCAATTCCCGTCTCTATTTTGGGGAAAGAGTTGCAAACCCGCCAAGCCGGTTTATTCTGGACATTCCAGAAAATTTACTTGAAAATATCGGCGGCGGTATCTACAAATCATCAGATGATCTAAAATTGGATACTATTGACGACATTAAGGGAACGTTCGACGATATAATTGAAAAATACTTGAACAATGACTAATTTAGATAAAATCTCGGTCCACCCTTTGCAAACTTCTGCTTGGGCGAAGTTCAGGAGAAAGTGGGGGAACGAAGTTCTTGAAACAAAATACGGAATTGTCACACTCCATAAAATCCCGTTTACCAAATATAAAATCGGGAATTTTGAAAAAGGGCCAATGCCGATCGAGTCAATGGCCAAAGACCTTGTCAAAATTGGGAAAGAAAACAAATTGGTCTTTATCAAACTCGAACCGAATTATCCGATTAAAAAAGATAATATAAAATGCGCCGACAAAAACAAGGTAGTCAGTCTTCTGACTAAATACGGAGGAGTTCCCGGAAAAACTCTTTTTACCCCAACAACTTTTTGGATTGATCTAAAGCCAAGTGAAGACGAATTAATGAAAAGCTTTACTTCAAAAACTCGTTACAATATCCGTTTGGCCCAAAAACACGGGGTTAAGATTAGAGAAGACAACAGTGAAAAGGCTTTCAAAAAATATCTGGAGTTAACCGCCGAAACCGTCAATCGCCAAGGCTTTTACACCCACTCTCGCCGCTACCATAGATTAATGTGGGAGTCTTTGAGAAAAGCCGGAATTGCACATCTTCTTACTGCAACTTATAAAAGTGAAATTATTACAACTTGGATTCTATTTGGGTGGCGCGACTTTTTGTATTATCCATACGGCGCCTCAACTGAAAGATATAAAAACGTCATGGCAAACAATCTTATGATGTGGGAGGCGATTAAATTCGGTAAGAGGCTTGGACTTAAAACATTCGATCTTTGGGGAAGAGAAGAGGGCAAAGGGTTTACAAAGTTCAAAGAAGGCTACAACCCGAGTGTTATTGAGTTTTTGGGAACTTGGGATCTTGTTATAAATAAACCGCTTTATTATCTCTATCGACTTGCTGAAATAGTAAGATGGCCAACTCTTAAACTAGCCGCAAATTTCGGACTTTCTAAACATAGATTTTAATGAATGATAGATATCCGTCAATCTGTTCACTACGCAAATTATCTAAAACGTGAGGGCTGGACTGTTGAAAGGATTGCAGAAATCAATTACTTCATCAAAAAAATTCCGCTGATCGGATCGGTTTTGAAGGTACAAAGACCGCAGGAGTTAAGAATTGATACGATTCGCAGATTGGCCCGAAAATACCATGTTTTTCAGATAATAATCGAGCCGAAAACTCAACTGGATGCCGATTTTCTAAAATCAATCGGATTCAGACTAACCAAACCGTTCTTGCCGACCAAGAGCCTGCAAATTGATCTGACAAAAAGCAAGGGCTACATTTTCCGAAATTTCAAAAAGGATGTCCGAGCCGCTATCAAAAGGGGAGGGAATCTAACAATAAAAGAATATTCTACTCCCGATGAAATCAAAAAATTTCGGGAGGAGTGGCAAAACTCGGTTAACTTCAAAAGGTTTGTCCCTGGCTACAAAGCTTTAATTAATTTACGCAGAAGTTTTCCTGATAACAACTCCCTGTTCCTTGCGTCGCACAATATATCTAGCAGAATTATAGGTGGAGTGATTTTCACGCGCTCTTCACACGACATTTGTTACTACTGGCAAGCATTTACAAACCCTGAAGGTCGCTCTTCCCTCTCCCAATACTCTCTCCTCTATCATGGAATACTATGGGCTAAAAAGATGGGTTGCAGGATCTTTGACTTCGAGGGAATTTACGATGAAAGATTTCCGGATAAAAGCTGGCTTGGTTTCACCCACTTCAAAAAATCCTTCGGAGGTTACGAAGTCCCCTATCCCGGGTGTTATACTCAATTCAGATTCCCATTATGAAGACGTTAATAATAGATAACGGAACAAAACACCTCCAGGCTCTTAAAAATCTACTATCGAAAAATGTATTAACCATAATTAAGTCGTCGGAAGATTTACCTACTCCATCGGACTTCAATCTAATAATTTTGTCTGGTAGTAGCAAATTTGCGGTCAAGGAAAATCCGGAAAAATTTGTTGAAGAAATCAAACTCGTAAAAAATTCAAACATACCAATAATTGGTATTTGTGCAGGGTGTGAGATTGTTGCTTATACATATAATTCACAATTGGAGTCTTTTAAACCCAAAGAAAAAGGTATTAAAGAAATCAAAATCGTTAACAGTAACTATTTTAAAGTTAACAAACCAATAAAAGTTTATGAAGCCCATCATTGGGCAATCAAAAAACTAGGAAAAGACCTTACTGGAATCGCAAAATCTAAACACGGATGGGAAATAATTAAAGTAAAAGACAGGAATGTTTATGGTCTGCAATTTCACCCCGAAATGCTGACAGATATGCTTTTGGGTGATGAAATATTCAGAAAAATAACTAAACTGATCACGAATGGTAATTGAAAAGAAAGCAATACCGGAACTTTTCGAAAAGGTTTTATCGGGAGAAAAAACTTTTGATGCAAGACTGGACAGGTTTAAGTGTAAACCCGGCGACGTTCTCTGTCTTCGTGAATGGGATCCTAAAAAACAGGAATACACAGGTCGCGATATCAAAAAGAAAGTTACCTTTGTCCTAAAATCAAAAGACTTGGAGAAATTCTGGAGCAAAGAAGAAGTAGAAAAATACGGCTTCCAAATAATTGCGTTTAAGTAGTCTCGCTTCGACAGAACAACGAATACTCGCAGCCCATTTGGCAAAACATGTGATTGCTGCATTTGAAATCAGATTTTTCTATTTCGTCGCGGACTTTCAAAATTTCTTTTCCCGCTTCTTCAAGTTGTTTTGCAGTTCTTGTCGTTGAGATCTTTTCTTGAGTATCCAAAAAATACAAAGAGAGTTTTACTTTATCCGCCCTTACCCCAAAAGGTTCCATTGGAATTGTTGTCGCGGCAAGGGCGTAAAAAGAAAGTTGCAAATTACGATCCACATCTTTTTGTGTCGGAATTGTTGCGCCTGTCTTGTAATCAACTATTTCTATGGATCCGTCAGGTAACCTATCAACTCTGTCGATTTTTCCGCCAATCTTAATTGGTCTACCGGAAACCCCTAGCGGCACAGTAAATGGCTGTTCCAAAACGACTGGCAAATTTCTCGGGTTAAATCCGTATTTCAAAAATCCGGCCAAATAATCTTTACCTTTTTGCATAAAGTCCACCTCGTGTTTTTTAGATGAATATCCTTCCTTTACCCAATTTTTCTCAAGAAGATTAAACAATAATTTATCCGTTGGCTTTTCTCCCGTCTCAACTTGTTCGTAGAAACTTTTTAGCGTTGCATGAATTGTTGTTCCAAAACTTGCGGAGGCGCTGGGCGGCGTCGGAAGCTTATAAATATATTTCAGTTTGTAATGCAAAGGACAAGTATTAAAAGTTTCGATCTGGGAATAAGAAAGATAATCAATATGGAGGGGCGCAGATTCAAATCCACCTGACGGCCGGGTCTGGGGTTGATAATCTAAAAACGAAAGCTGTCGACCTGTCTCCGCAAGTTTTTCTGAAAAAACTGCTTTATCTCCAAGCGCTTCAAAAATAAATGGAGAGAGTTTTTTCTCGCGCTTTCCTTCACCATAATAATCCGCTGCGGTAAAAAACAATTTTTCCTTTGCCCTAGTCATCCCGACATAAAAAAGACGGCGTTCTTCCTCGATATGATAATCCCCAACTGGCAAAACCTCTTTTATTAATTTTTCAGGAATTGCTATTTGCTCCCTTCTTTCATTTGTTGGAAACCTTTGGGCAACCAAGTTGACCAAAAACACAACAGGAAATTCTAATCCTTTCGCGCTGTGCGCTGTTAATATGTTGACCGCGTTTATTTCCGTCCAATCGGTATCTGCTGCAAGCGGCGATTCGCCCAATTCTATTGAAAGATCTAACCAGTCTGTAACCGCGGGCACTCTCGCATCTTCGTGATCTACCTCATAGGTCTTTAACTTATCAAAAAACTTTGAAATGTTTTGAGCCCGCCTCTCCGCTTCGATAGAATCCGGTGAAAGTAATTTTTGTAAAAGCCCGGTATCCTCAAGATAGTAATATAACAATTGTCCTGCTGTCTCTTTTTTAACCAAATCAAGGTGTTTTTTGATGATTTCGAGTAATTTTTTTACGGATTCTTTTGTTTTGTCATTAACAAAAAGTTGGTCAATATTTTCCGCAACTTCAAATAAATTTTTATTGTATCTTCTTCCGTAATTCCCCATTGCCACCAAGTCCCTCCCCGGAATTTTAAAATAGTCCTGGGCCAGGATACGATAAAAAGCAACGGAGTCGGTAAAATCATAAAGAACTTTGAGATATGAAATAAGGTCCACTATTTCTGGTTGCTTAAAAAGCCGCCCCGGCCCCAAAAACTGATAAGGAATACCGTGTCGGGAGAGCGCCCTCATAATCGGCTCGGAATGGTTATTGGCCCGGACCAAAATTGCAAAATCTTTGTACTTATATTTTTCTCCGTCTTTAATTTCTCCAATTTTTTTTGCGATTGCATCGGCTTCGTTTTCCACCCTATCAAGATGTAAAAAACCCATTTCGCTTCCGTTCTTTGCAATCTGTGATTTTAACTTTTTGTCAATTTTCTCGACAACTTCAAGGCGGTCTGGATTATTGAATTGAACTAGATCATAACTTCTATCCAAAATCTCCTGCGTTGACCGATAATTTTTTGTTAGAACCACGATGCGTGTTTCAGGAAAATTCTTTCTAAATTGAATAATATTACTTACTGCCGCACCCCTAAATTTATAAATAGACTGATCATCATCTCCTACAACGGTTATATTTCCATTCTTTCCAGTAAGTAGTTTCACCAACTCGTTTTGTGAATAATTTGTATCCTGAAATTCGTCCACAAGCAGATATTTAAATTGTTTTTTATATTCGCTAAGAACATTCGGCCGATCTCTAAAAAGCTTTAAAGTTTTAACGATTAAATCTCCAAAATCCATCAGCCCCTCTTTAACCTTCAGCTCGTCATAAGCTTTATATACTTTCGCTAGCTCCTGCCACTTTTCGATTTCAACTTTCTCATCAGAAGTTTTTGCTTTTTGTTTTTTGACCCAGGTGGCATAATCACTCGGCGAAACATCTTCATCTTGAAGCCGGGAAAAGTGCTGAAGCATTCCACTAATGAATTTCGTAGGATTTCCTAAAGGTCTAAAATAATTTAGTTCCAGTTTAAAAAGATTTTTACGAAGAAGTTGAACAGATTCTGCCTCTGTCATAAGTTTATATTTCGGGTCCAATCCGATATGAAGCGCTTCCCGGCGCAAAATTCGATCACAGAAAGAATGGAAAGTCATAATCCACATTTGCGTATAACCGTATGGCATACTCACATCTACCCTCTCCTCCATTTCGCGTGCGGCCTTTTCTGTAAAAGTTAATGCTAAGATTTCCGAAGTCTTTGCCTTCTTACTAAGAATTAAATACTTAATACGCTCTGTTATAACGGTTGTCTTCCCCGTTCCGGCTCCAGCAATAATTAAAAGGGGCCCTTCGCCAAATTTAATCGCTTCAATCTGTTCTCTGTTCAATTTGAGGTTCTTTAAATCTTTAGCCACAAATGGATTGTATCACGAAGAAATTATTTGCTCTCACCCATTTCTATCTCCCCTTTTATCCAATCAAAGTAATCCTTATTAACTTTATAAGTTGGGATGGCAATTATGCAAGGTACGTCGTAGGTATGAATTTTGCAGATTTCTTTCTCCAATTCTTCATACTTTCTTTTTAAGGTTTTTACAATCATCACAACTTCCTTTGATCCATCCAGTCTATTTTCTCTTGGCGGCCACCAAAACATCGGCTGCATTTCAGGATAAATATTTACGCAACCGCAAATCCTTTTTTCCAATAAATGCTTTCCGGCTTTTTTTGCCTGCTCGACCGACTCCCAGGTTGTATAAACAAGAATTAATTCGTCCATTTATTCTTCCAATTCTTTTTCTTTTTTAATCCCGCTCAATCTCTGTGTAGAAGAAATTTTTTGACCGAGTTGAGTAAAACTGCTAAAAACATTACTCATCATGTTATATGCGTTGTTCAAATGCTTTTGCAGAGTACTCAAATTTTCTTCAACTTTGCCGTAATCTTTTTGGATTGCTCTCAAAATTCTAAACACTTCTCTTGATTTTTGCTCCAAATCTTTCCCCTCAAAAGATAAAAGCAAAACCTGTAAATGCGCATACAGAGTGTTTGGTGAGACCGGATAAACTCTTAATCTTCTTGCAAAAGTTGAAAGTTCCGGAATATTTACAGCTTCGTAATAAACCGCCTCCGAAGGGATATACATTAAAGCAAAATCCATCGTTCCCTCTTCCGGCAAAATATATTTTCTGGAAATATCTTCGATGTGTTTTTTAACGTCCTGAATAAACTGCCTCTTTGCAGAATTTCTTTCTGCTTCCGTCTCCCCTTTATGCATTAGATTAAAATTCTCCATTGGGAATTTTGAATCGATGCAAAGAAGGCCCGCTTCGGTTTTTAATACCGCGTCAACTTTTACTCCGCTTTTGAAAGGATATTGAAGATGAAAAGCGTTTTTGGGAAAAGTCTGGCCAATCATTTCTTTTAATACTTCCTCCCCCAATCCTCCGCGAAGCTTCGGTGATTGCAAAAAATCCTGAAGAGTGCGTATTCCTTTTCCAATCTCGCTCATTTCCCCTAAATTCCTCTGCACCTGGGAAATAACACGGGCTGCATTATCCAGCCGTTCATTGACCGCCTGGGTATTTTTCTGCAAAGAATTAATTAAATCCCGTCTGTCTTCACGGGAACCGGTTTGAAGCGTTTTAATAATTTCCAAAAGCTCATCGCTTGGCTTTTGTGACTCTTTCAAATCGGCCAATCTCTTATTGATAAAAATTGCCAAGATAGTTAGGGCCGCTAATACTATAATTAAGACAATTACAGGATCCATGGGTAAGCCATTGTAGCATATGAAAGAACAAAGACGGGCTCAAATACTAAGGCGTAAAAATTTCCTTCCGACTCTGGTTTTAACGCTTCTTCTTTGGATAGCGACTGGGTTTTTGATCTACGCCGTTGATCCTTTTTCTTTTGGAGCAGTTCCCGCATTTTTTTGTCTGGTATTTTTGAGTCTTCTGTTTACCTTTGCTTTACTTTTTAGCAATTCCCGCCGGGGATTCGTAGCCGCAGGGGCCTTATCCATATTCCTTTTCCTCCGATACCTTGGGATTGGCAATATTCTTAATTTTCTTTTACTGGCTGGCATAGCGGTCGCGATCGAGTTATACTTCAGCCGATAATGAATCCGTCACTTAAGCGTCAATTATTCCGAACCTTCTCCCAGATGCTTAACGATCTGGATAATCCTAAAGAAATTGAGGCTTTCTTAATCGATTTTTTTGATGAAGAGGAACTTGAAAAATATATCAAAAGGATGATGATTGCTTATTGGCTCAAAAAGGGCAGGGATAAGGAGAATATCAAAAGAAACCTACTAGCAACTTCTAAAGAAATATCCTTAGCCGAGAAATCACTTAGGAAAAATGGGATCAAGCTTGCCCTTAAAAAAATCGAAGCTGAAGAATGGGCCAATGTTTGGGCCGAAAAAATAAGGAAATTCGGCAAAAAGTAGCTTCAAACCCACCCCGGCTGTACAATATAGCCATGACCAAAAAATATTACTTGACAACGACCGCACCCTATGTAAATTCTGCCCCACATATAGGTTTTGCGTTGGAAATAATTCAAGCCGATGTCTTGGCGCGATACCACAAAATGTTGGGCGAGGATGTTTTTTTTAACACGGGAACTGACGAACACGGAAAAAAGATTTATGAGAAAGCAATTGAGGCAGGAAAGGATGCGCAAGATTACGTTGACGAGTACGCGGCTAAATTTGATAACTTAAAAAAGGCCTTGAACCTTTCATACAACAGTTTTTGGCGTTCCACAAACCCCGAGCATATAAAAGCCGCACAAGAAATGTGGCACAGAGTAGACGCTGCTGGATTTATCAAAAAAGGAATTTACAAGGCGAAATATTGCGTCGGTTGCGAGCTCGAGAAACAGGATTCAGAGTTGGTCGATGGTAAATGCCCACTTCACCCAAATAAAGAGATCGAGCTAATTGAAGAGGAAAATTATTTTTTCAAGTTTTCCAAACTCGCAGACAAGCTAATTAAACACTATGAAAAATTTCCTGATTTCGTAATTCCAGCGCACAGGCAAAAAGAAATCCGTAACTTTGTTGAAGCTGGACTTAATGATTTTAGTGTCAGCAGAGTCAAAGAAAAAATGCCCTGGGGAGTACCGGTTCCCAATGACGAAAAACAGGTAATGTATGTCTGGTTTGACGCTTTAACTTACTACATTTCGGCCCTAGGTTGGCCGGAGAATGAGAAAAAGTTTACCGAGTTTTGGGGAACGACGGAAAAACCAAACGCGATTCAGGTTGCAGGGAAAGATAACCTGCGACAACAAACTGCTATGTGGCAAGCAATGCTTATTGCAGCGGGACTTCCACCGAGCCGACAAATATTAATCCATGGTTTTATAAACTCTAACGGTCAAAAGATGAGTAAAAGCCTGGGAAATGTTATTGATCCATTAGAATATGTAGAAAGATACAGCACAGATGCATTGAGATATTATTTATTAGCAAAGGTTAACCCCACAGAAGACAGTGATTTCACTAAAGAAAAGTTTGAGGATGCGTTTAACGGCGAGCTTGCAAATGGACTTGGCAATTTGGTCTCCAGAATAGCTAAATTAGCTGAAAATTCTCGCTTCGAATTCTCGAATACAGACTCTTTACAAAAAACCTCAGACGAAGAATGGGCTAAAGCCTTAGAAGATTACCGCTTCGATATTGCCCTTCAAAGTATTTGGTTAGATATAAGCATTGTTGACCAACACATGAACCACAACACACCCTGGTTAGAAAAAGATAAATCTAAATTAAAAGACATCTTGCAATCTGAGATTGACGACCTTAGAAAGATTGCGTTTAGGCTAAGACCTTTCCTTCCCGAAACAGCAGAAAAGATTGAAAAACAGTTCAAAGGTCCAAAAATTAAGTCGGAAGCGCCACTATTCCCCAGACTAAAATAATTATGCGAAATTTCGTAATCAAACACGAAAAAGAGATACTGCGGGCTCTTGAAATATTGCCCGGACTTGTCTCCTGGAACTTAATTCTCTTTCCTTATTGGGGGGTCATTGTTATCCCTGAAGTTGTTGCCTATTTTATTTTAATCTTTAATGTCTACTGGTTTTATCAATCATTTCAATTGGCCCTATCTGCAATCATCTCCCACGTCAGAATCCAAGCCGCAAAAATATACAATTGGATGGCGGATGTAAAAGATTTTCCGGATTATAAAAAAGTCCGCCACGTTGTAATAATTCCTGTTTATAAAGAGCCGATTCACATTTTGGAAAGGACACTAAATTCGCTAGCCTCGCAGGAGTTTCCGACAAAACAAATCATTTTAGTTCTTGCAATGGAAGGTAAAGAACCCATCCAGGAAAGAAGCGAAAGAGAAAAAGTTCTTAGGTCTAAGTTTAAGGGTGTCTTTGGCGAATTTTTCGTTACTACTCACGAACTTGTCATGGGAGAGGTTTCCGGGAAGGCTTCCAACGAAAGATTTGCCGCGATATGGGTAAAGAAAAATTATATTGACGCAAAAAAAATAGATATAAATTATATTACAGTCACTTCTTGCGACGCCGATCACAAATTCCATCCCAAACACTTCTCTTGTCTTACTTATAAATTCCTTGATAACCCCGAAAGATATAAAAGATTTTGGCAGCCAGCGGTCATGTTTTATAACAATATCTGGGAAATTCCCGCTATTACTCGTGTACCCAATACTTTGATGTCCATTTGGAATTTATCCCTTCTCCCCAGACGCGACCGCCTAATAAACGCCCAAAATTATTCTCTCTCATTCAAACTCTTAAGCGAAGTGGACTATTGGGACCCGGATAAAATTCCTGAAGATTGGGGAATATTTTTCAAAGCATTTTATAAAAAACACGGAGGAATTGAAGTCGAACCGATTTATTTACCTCTTCTAGCAGACGCCGCCCAATCAACTTCATTTTGGAAAACAGTCCAAAACCAATATGAACAAATTAAAAGATGGGCATGGGGTGCAAGCGACGATCCTTGGATAATTAAAGATTATTTCCTAACTTCCGGTATTCCTTTTTGGGATAAGACGATGAGACTCATTTATGTACTCTGGTCTCATTTTTCCTGGCCGGTCAACTGGTTTCTTATTACTTTAGGTCTTACGGTTCCCACGCTTTTTAACCCCGCTTTTGGACGAACAGCGCTTGGTTATACGGTTCCCCGGTTGTCATCTTTAATACTAACAATCTCACTTATCTTTCTGGTTATCACTCTGATTATCGATAACACCCACAAACCAAAGCGTCCTGATGGATTCCCCGTCTGGAGACAAATAATTAGCCCGCTAGAATTTATTTTAATGCCGATTGCGGGATTCTTCTTTTCAGCCCTCCCGGGACTAGACGCTCATACAAGATTAATGCTTGGAAAATATATAGAATATAGGGTTACTGAGAAGGTTTAGAGTGATTTATAATATTCGATGGTTTTTTGAAGCCCTTCCTCCAAATCGACTTTCGGTTCCCATCCCAAAATTTGCTTCGCTTTCGTAATATCGGGTTGGCGTCGCATTGGATCATCAATTCTAAATTTTCCGTTATACTCTATTTTTGATTTTGAACCCGCAAGAATCAAAACTTTGCTGGCAAGCTCTTTAACTTCATACTCATCCGGGTTCCCTAAATTGAAAATTTGGCCTCTGGTGTTATCGGAAAACACCGCCTTAAAGATACCCTCCACCATGTCACTTACAAAACAAAAGGATCGTGTTTGGCTTCCGTCACCATCTATATTCAGCTCTTTTCCCTCAAGTGCGTTATTTATAAAATTACTGACAACCCTGCCATCATCTTTCTGCATTCTCGGTCCATAGGTGTTAAAAATTCTAATTATTCTGGCATCCACGTCATATTTTTCCAAAAAAACATAAGTCGCGGCTTCAGAAAATCTTTTACTCTCATCATAGCAAGCCCGAGGCCCAAAAGAGTTCACATTTCCAAAATATGTCTCTTTCTGGGGGTGCTCCTTCGGATCGCCATAAACCTCAGATGTAGACGTTATCAAAATTTTGGCTTTTTTATCTTTTGCCAAATTAAGCATATTAAGGGTTCCTATCGAATTTGTTAAAAGCGTCTCCTCAGGGTGCGCCTGATAGTCAATTGGTGAGGCTGGAGATGCAAGATGAAAGATAAAATCGACATGAGGAACCGAACTAATCGCAGCCTGCATTGTCACGTCAGCTTCTATAAATTCAAAATTGGGATTTCCTAAAAGGCGTTCAATGTTTTTCTTTGAACCGGTCAAAAGATTATCCAAAGCAATAACTTTGTACCCTTTTTCAATCAAATAGTCGCAAAGGTGGCTTCCTATAAAACCCGCTCCACCCGTGATCAAAACGCTTTGCATATGTGCTGATTATATCCTAAACTGATACTGCCATGAAGTCTTTCTGGAATACTCTCCATAAAATTGGTGATGTATTACATCTCCCCGATTTGCCCAACTGGCTCATTGGAGTTTTGGCCTTAGTTTTAATTTTAAGAATTCCGACTTTTTTCGAACCATACAATTACGGTGATGAAATGATCTACCTGACACTTGGACAAGGTGTCAGACAGGGAATCCATCTCTATTCCGGAATATATGACAATAAACCACCTCTTCTCTACCTAACGGCCGCGGCTGCGGGAAGTCTGTTCTGGTTCAAAGCTGCGCTCGCGCTATCCGACATTATTTCGATTGTAATTTTATATAGGATTGCCGAATCATTATTTGCCAAAAATTCCAAGTTCCAAAAAATAGCGACAATCACTTTTGCCCTCCTCACAACTCTTCCACTCCTTGAGGGTGGAACGGCAAACGCAGAGGGATTTATGATGCTTCCGACCCTCTTTGCTTTCTATATACTCTTAACAAAGAGTAAAAAAGTTATAAATTTATTACTTTCGGGGGTTTTATTTGGGATAGCAACCTTGTACAAAGTTCCAGCGGCGTTTGAATTGCCGGTCATTATGGTTTACTGGCTAATTACCTCCGAGTTCGAAAAAGGAAAGATCAAAACATTAATAAGAGATTCGTTCTTTGTGGTAGTAGGATTTTTAATCCCGATCGCGATTTCCCTCGCTTGGTTTTATTTTCAAGGTGATTTGGCTGCTTATATAAAAGCTGCATTTCTGCAAAACATTGGGTACCTAAGTAGTTATCGACCTGGGGATGTCCAAAAGCCATTCTTGGAGAGAAATGCGCCACTCCTTATTAGGGGTCTAATTGTACTGGCGGGTTTAATAGTAATTACCTTAGCCCGCAAAAAGATCAGCAAAAATTTTATATTTATGTGTTGCTGGGTACTTTTCGTGCTTTTTGCAATTACACTCTCGGAACGACCTTATCCTCATTACTTTTTACAGGGGGTCGCCCCAATATCACTTCTTTTAGCAACTCTCTTCACAGATAAATCAATCGAGCAGGTCTTTTCGATAATTCCCCTGACTTTGGCCTTCTTCGTCCCCTTTTACTACAAGTTCTGGCTATATCCAATAACTCCCTATTATTTGAGGTTTATAAACTTCGCTACGGGAAAGATCACTAAGATGCAATATTTTTCAGAGTTTTCCATGACAACACCAAGAAATTATGAAATTGCAGACTTTCTTACTAAATCAAGTACTCCCAACCAGCGGGTTTTTATGTGGGATCCCGATTCTCCGACCGTTTATGCACTTGCCAGAAGGCTTCCGGGGGTTAAATTTGTTGTCCCCTATCACGTTAACGACTACTCAAGCGTGAACAACATCGCGGCCGAACTTACCAAAAATCCGCCCAAATTCATCATCGTTACATCAGCGATGTCTATTCCACAGATTTCAGATCTTATAAAAGAAAACTACATCTTGGTTATGCAGGTTGGTAACGCTGAAATATTTTCAAAGGTGTACAATTCGGGAAATGCCGCTAAACAGTAAACTTAGATCGCTTTGGGAGGAAACTCCCTTAAAAGAAAGCATTTACATCTCCGCCGCCACATCAATAACCTTGGCTGTGGGAATTTTAGTCCTTCGGGGAAACCTGCCGCCAAAACTACCTCTTTTTTACGGAAAACCGGTGGGAGAGGCAGAGCTAACCACTATTACCGGATTTCTAATTGCCCCAGCAGCGGCTCTTTCGATAACATGCTTCAACACCCTGCTAAGTTTTGTTTTTAAGGACGTCTTTGTCAAAAAAATATTAATTCTTTCATCGCTCTTTGCAACACTTTTGATTGCTATAACCTTGGTCAAAATAATTACCCTCGTCGGCTTTTTCTAAATCATGGATCAATTTAAAAATCTTCTGTTTCTACCTTTATTGATCGGGGCCATCGTTTCTTTTGCAATAACACCTGTTGTTATTAAGTTTGCAAAAAAACTGGGGATAGTTGACTACCCCAAAAAACATAAAGCGCCCAAAGTAATTCATACATATCCGACCCCGCGTGGTGGCGGAATCCCAATATTTATCGCCCTTCTTACTTCCTCGTTAATTTTTTTACCTTTGGACAAACCTGTGGCAGGAATCTTAATTGGAGCGTTGATATTAACCATCATGGGTTTCCTTGATGATAAATACAACTTAAATCCATACCTTAGACTCATGTTGGGTTTCGTTGCTGCCGCGGCCCCGATTTTAGGTGGAATTGGAATTGCTTTTATAAGCAGTCCTTTGGGGGGAATAATCAATTTGAGCCAGCCGCAGATAAATTTTTCTCTTTTTGGTACTCATCACAGCATCTGGATTTTAAGCGATCTCTTTGCCCTTGTCTGGATAACCTTTCTAATGAATGTGATAAACATGGGTGCAAAAGGTGTCGACGGACAACTTAGTGGTGTTGCGGTAATATCCGGTTTAACTATTGCGGCCCTCTCTCTAAAGTTTTCTGCTGATATTACTCAGTGGCCGGTCATAATTTTGGCAGGAATAACGGCCGGAGCATACCTCGGATTTTTACCTTGGCACATCTTCCCACAAAAAATAATGCCGGGTTATGGTGGAGGAACTCTCGCTGGATACTTACTAGCAGTCCTTTCCATACTTTCGACAACAAAAGTCGGTACTTTAATTGTTGTCTTAAGTGTTCCATTAATTGATACCGGGTATACAATAATCAGAAGGGTTTTGGCCGGAAAATCCCCTGTCTGGGGAGATGCGGGTCATTTACATCATAAACTCCTTAAGTCAGGTTTAACCAAAAACCAAGTTGCCATATTTTATTGGATAGTTACGGCATTAATGGGAATATTGGCACTTAATTTGAATACAGGAGCCAAAGTTTATACAATGATCGGTGTAGCTTTCGCTCTCGGAGGTTTAATCTTGTGGCTAACGTACCAACCCAAAAACAGAAGCTAAGAAATTCGATCTTCATCGCGATGATAACAGTCGCTAGACCTGTTCATTGGGTTAAAAATCTTTCTCTCTTCGCCGCAATTCTTCTCTCTGGACTTTTATTTGAAAAGGGAATGTTTGCCGCCGTGGTTTGGGGATTTATTGCTTTCAATCTAATTACCTCGGCGGCCTACATCATAAATGACATTCTCGATGCAAAACTTGACAGACTCCATCCGATTAAAAAGTACCGTCCAATTGCTTCCGGAGCTCTACCGGTTTGGCTGGCAATGATTGAGGCGATTGTTTTGGCAACCACCTCACTTGTATTAAGCGCAAGTTTGAATTCGATATTTTTCTTAATCGTTTTTGGTTACCTGGTTATACAAATCCTCTACAGCCTCGGTCTTAAAAAAGTTCCGACTCTGGATATCCTTATAATTGCTTCCGGGTTTATTATGCGAATCTATGCCGGAGCTTTTGTGATCAACGCACACTTATCTGTGTGGTTTCTACTCTGTGTTATCTCCGTCGCTCTTTTCTTGGCCTCAGGAAAAAGGAGAGCCGAACTTAATATTTTACGTATCGGGAGCGGGGTGACCCGTGAAAGCCTGATGAAATATAAAAGAGAGCTCCTAAACTCCTATGTAACTATGTTTGGAAATGCGGCATGGATGAGCTGGTCGCTCTTCACATTCTTCGAAAGCCCGAAGGCGTCTCTCCCACTTTGGCTACTTTTAGCCGAGCTAAGTAAGACCACAACAATAGATAAGCTTTTAATGCTTACAATTCCTGTTGTTATCTATGGAATTATGCGCTACGAAAGCCTCATTTTTGAAGGTGAATCTGAAGCCCCTGAAAAAGTCCTCCTAACTGATGGCGCACTTCTTTTTGCCATCTTCTTGTGGTTAGTCATAGTATTCTGGGTTATTTATAGCGGCGCATCCACTGCCGGCATTTAGGGTGTAGGCAAACTTAATGGGGTGGCCGACGGAGTGGCAATTGGATTATCGCTCTGGTCAACTTTCTTGGCAAAATCGTTTGATATCCAACCAGTTCTACCTTCGGGTAAACCCGGTGCGGGTGGCTCCAGTTGGATTTTGTACCAATGGGTTACCGCATCCTCGCTCAGTAGTAAATACTTACTCCCCGGTTTGACCTGATCTATTTCATTCCCATTTGTCCCGGGCTGCGTCCGCACCCGCAAGTACCCAGTCGGTGTTTGTAAAATTTCAACAAAAACTTGAACCTTCGGTGTCGGGGTAGGAGACGCCTGGGGTGTAACGGCAAGTTTTGCAAGTTGTACTGAAACCGTTAATTTATAACCCGAAACAGCATTTATAGATAAAGACCTGTCTGAGTAGCCGGGTGATTTTACTATCAACTGATGATTGCCCGGGGAAATTGGTGTCTTTACCGGAGAAAAGCCTTTAGAAATCGCGTCAACATTAACTTGCGCATTTTCCGGAATTGAAATCACTACAAGCGATGCCGTCCCAACCGTATCTTTATCAAAAGAAACAATTTCGCCTGAAGATTCTTCCAACGTTTCGGCAAAATTCCTTCTAACAATTGTCTTTACCCCTCCCGTAAGCATAACTCTAGTCTCAAAAGGGAAATAGTTTTTACTAGTATCCAAAGGAACCAGTTTTAGATCGACATCCTCGGACTTAAAAGAAATGTCCAATGGGCTCCTACCAACAAAATTTCCATCGATATAGACGGCGGTCGGAATGGATGTTTGAACGCTAATACCCGCCGGTTTAGGGCGCAAAATACCTATCAGAAAGAGGGCCGACCCCGAAATCAGGACAACCAGGGCAACAGAGATTAAAATCGTTCTAAGAACCTTCATACTATAACGCGACGAGTGTAGCACATTTTACGGCAAAGCAGGGTAATGTTAAAATAGGATCGAGTCCGGCCAGATGGCGAAGTGGAAACGCTGCGGTCTGCAAAACCGCCATGCGCGGGTTCGATTCCCGCTCTGGCCTCTAAGATGCGAAAAACTGCCTTAATCATAATTATCTTACTCATTGCCCTGTCTGGCATATCAATTCAACTTGCCCATGCCCAAACTTTTGACTTTGCGAAAGCTTACCAGGATTATCAATACACACTAAGCGTATATAACCAGTCTTTTGCGGATTACCAAGATGCCCGCGATTTCTATCTTAAAAACCCAACCCTGACCCTTAAGGAGGATGCGCGAAAGAAAACACTCACAATGCTACGAAACCGGGACGAATTAATGAAAGTCTATCTCACGGCCTTGCGGATGAAGATTGTAGAAACTCAAGGCCTAGACAGTGATGATAAAAATAATATTTTTGGAAAAATTGATGCTGAGGTCGCCTGGTACCAAGACCATGAAAAAAACTATCTGGATAACGACCCTCTTGAAAACCTGTTTGGCAAGTCAAGTGAATCAGAAAGTAGATACAAAACAAATACATCCCCCATCTCCTACGAGGCTCTTTTTTATGTTAGTCTGGGAACCGAACAGGGTCTTAGGACAGCCCAAGAGGATATTTACAAAAATCTAAGATCTATAATTGATCAAGATGTGGCGGCTGGAAAATATGACATTAACCCGTTCAACCGATGGTTTACTGATATAGAAAGCGTGATCCAGGAACTTAACCAAAACGAGGACAAGGCAAGAAAGTCTATCCAAAAAATGTATGACCAAAATTATATACAACCAACAAGCACATTTAATGCAAGCATCGACCCCTTAAACTCCTCGATTGATTTGCTTAGCCAACTTAACAGATTTTTGGTGGAAGTGACCACCTCCATCCAAAACCAAACAAAATGATTGAAGATCAAACCATAAGTCAGGAGCCAACCCAAACCCCCACGGAGCCGATAGTACCGGCATCTAAATTCGGCAAACTTCTTGAAAAAATTCCAACCCCCATCAAGAACTTGTTTGCCAAATTTTATGAAAATAAAAAAATATTCTGGCCCGTTACCGGAGCGGCCGGCGCAATTTTTCTTATCTTAATCCTTGGCCTTATTTTTGGAAAAAGACAAATGGCGATAAGTACAACCAAACCAAGTCCTACACAATCACAAAATCAGGCAACTTCCGTTCCCTCCACACCGGACCAACTACAACAAATCCAGATGACCTTGGGCAAAATTAAGGACCAGATTACGAATTTAGATGTTACTCAGGCCCCTCTTCAACCGCCCGGCATAGACTTCAAGATAAGCTTTTAACTTCGCCGAAATTTGACTTTTCTGCTTTTCATAGGCTAAAATTGCGGCTCGTCCCGCTTCAGGCGGGATTTTTTCTGGCCCAAGCCAAGCTTGGGACATATGCAAAAACTAGCAATCGAGCTGCCTAGGTATCGCTTACTTTTGCACTTTCGTGCGGTGAAGAAGCGAAAATCAATATTTGACGAGGCTTTGGTGCCGAGCGTGGCTGATGTTAAGAAAAAATATCGAAAAGGAAACCTCTTAAGTCGCTACTTTAGGCACATTTTTGAGCATAAAAACATAAAGAAAGTGCTTGGGGGAAGCTTCACGTTTGTGGTAATCGCCACCTCTCTTGTCCCTCAAAATAGCGTTCTGGCCCAAGGCGCAACTGATGAACCCGTTATCCAGGTTCAAAACACGCTAACAACCGAGAAGAGCGTCCAAAACCCTCTTGCCCGCTTTAGACTTAATCAGGGATTTAGCTTCTTCCATCCCGGAGTTGACTTGGGGGCCAGTATTGGTGACCCAGTCAAACCCATGAAGGACGGTGTCGTAATTCAAGCCGGCTATGAAAATGACGGCTATGGAAAGACAATTTTGATCGAGCACGGCCATGGTATGACTACAAGATATGCTCATCTTTCAAAAATTAATGTTAAGGAAGGAGATAAAGTAAATCTAAATACAACTATAGGTCTTGTTGGTGTTACCGGACATACAACAGGCCCCCACTTACACCTCGAGGTCCGTATTTTTGGTTTGCCACAAAATCCTCTAAATTACATTGCCCCAAGTAACTTGGCTAGCCTTTAAGGTTTACCTCAACTAAATTTAGTATTCTTTGGGAAATGGGGTGTGTGCATAAGACCCTAGCCTCTTCTATGGTGGCTTTTAAGTGCTTACTTTTAACTCTTTCCGGATTTGACAACCGCCCCTCCCATTTTGTAACTAAAAACACATGCCTTATATTCATAATTCCACCCTCCTCGACGTCACGAACCACCCCGATCGGTTCAAACTCTGTCGCCTTGACGCCATATTCTTCCGAAACTTCACGCTTCATCGCCATCTGATATGTTTCACCCGTTTCCACACCGCCACCCGGAACAATTGTTAGACCAAAGAATTTACTACCAAGTTTAAGCCTTTTTTCCAACTGAATACTCTTTCCATCCCAAATAGCAAAAATGACTCCGAACTTTTCCATGGTTTCTTTTCTCTCTGCCATGAGGCTAATGTAGCACATTACTACTGGTTTTCAAGACTTCGCCAAAGGTACCACGAAGCCACGGTCCGGAAAGGAGCCCAATGTCCTTGAGCAAATTTTGCGGAATTGACTTTATCAAACTTTTGCTCTGTCACTTTTTCAAAACCTTTTCTGATCCCCAAATCATCAACCGGGAAAACATCCGGACGGGCCAAAGAAAACATTAAAAACATTTCAGCCGTCCATCGGCCTATACCTTTTACCGCCACAAGCTCTTCTATTGCCTCTTCGTCCGAAAGATCTGCTAGTTTTTTAGTTTCTAGCTGTCCAGTCTTAGTTTTCAGAGCTAGGTCCTTAAGAAAGGAGACCTTTCCCCAGCTCATCCCACAATCGCGAAGCTTTTGATCGGGAGTTTTCAACACATTTTCCGGGGTAACCTTCCCAACGGCTTTTTTGAATCTTTCCTCAATTACATCCGCAACCTTGCCGGATAATTGCTGACCAATGATGTTGCCACAAATATGTTCAAAGTAATCCTTGTGTGGCCTAAATTTAATTGTGCAATGCCCCCACTTTTTAACTAAAGGGCCAATATGTTTATCTTTTAGGAGAAAATCTTCGGCTTCACGCCACATGAAGTAATTATATCTTAATAATCCATTCCCCCGGGTGGCATTGTCGGCTCTTTCTTTGGTTCGGGGATATCGGTCACAAGCCCCTCTGTAGTCAAAACCATTTCAGCAACGCTCGCGGCATTTTGAAGCGCGCTTCTGGTTACTTTTACAGGATCGATTATTCCCATCTTGGTCATCGAACCAAAATCTCCCGTCAAAGCGTTATAACCAAAGTCAAAATCTTTGGACGCTAAAACTTTCTTTAACACCAAAACCTCATCATCTCCGGCATTTTTAGCAAGCCACTTAATGGGTTCTTCGAGAGCTGCATAAATAATATCTACCCCTATTTTTTCATCTCCCTTTTCGACCTTAACTTTTTTCGTAGCTTCTCTGGCTCTCAAGAGCGCCGTTTCTCCTCCGGGGACAATTCCTTCCTCAATTGCTGCCTTTGTCGCTCCCACTGCGTCCTTGACTCTTTCTTTCTTGTCGTTCATTTCAACCTCCGTTGCAGCCCCAACATTTATGACCGCCACGCCCCCAGAGAGTTTAGCAAGTCTTTCCTCAAATTTTTCTTTATCAAAATCGGAGTCGCTTACCTTGATTTGTTTTTTGATAGCCTCAACCCTATCAGCAATTGCTTTCTTATCACCTTTGCCACCAATAATTCTGGTGTTATCTTTATCCGTCCAAACTTTGTCTGCCGTACCCAGATCAGCCACATCAATCGATTCAAAAGTTCGGCCGGTATCTTCACTAATCACAGTTCCGCCCGTTAGAACCGCGATGTCTTCAAGCATCTCTTTACGCCTGTCGCCGAAACCCGGAGCTTTTATGGCTAAAATATTTATTGTTCCCTTAAGCCTATTAACTACAAGTGTGGCAAGAGCTTCTCCCTCGATTTCATCAGCAATAATCACTAAATTTTTACTGACCTTTACAAATTTTTCCAAGAAAGGAAGTAGGTCTTGAATGGAAGAAACCTTTTTATCTGTCAAAAGTATGTAGGGGTTTTCAATTTCGGCTTCCATCCTGTCCGGATTGGTAACAAAATACGCCGAGGCATACCCTCGATCAAATTCCATCCCCTCTTTATATTCAATATCTATGGTTAGACCTTTTCCTTCTTCAACCGTTACAACTCCGTCGCGCCCAACCTTATCGAGTGCTTCTGCAATTTTTCCTCCGATTACTTCATCTCCAGCAGAAACCGTCGCGACTTGAGAGATTTCAGATTTGTTCTTAATTGGCTTCGCCATTTTCTTAAGTTCTGTAACAACAACTTCCACTGCCTTTTCCATTCCCTTTTTAACAATCATGGGGTTTGCACCAGCATCAATCTTCTTCATGCCATCTTGAGTCATAACTTGCGCCAGAAGTGTAGAGGTGGTAGTTCCATCGCCAGCATTATCGCTGGTTTTACTCGCGGCCTCTTTCACAAGTTGAGCACCCATGTTTTCAAAGGCGTCGGGAAGGTCAATTTCTTTAGCAACAGATACACCGTCGTGAACAATACTTGGAGCTCCCCACTTTTTATCAAGAGCAATGTTTCGTCCTTTAGGACCTAGTGTCGTAACCACCGCCTTGGCAACGGTATCAATTCCTTTAAGAAGCGATTGTCTTGCTTCTTTTCCAAACTTTAGTTGTTTTGCCATATATACAGAATAACCGATGTGTTACGCTTCTACAGCCAATACATCGTCAAATTTAACAAACAAATATTCGCGTCCGGCGATCTTAACTTCATTTCCTCCCCATTTTTTATAAATAACAATATCGTTAGCTTTTACTGGAGAAGATTTTTTAATGCCCTTCTCGGTTATTTCTGGGGCTCCGATTGCCAAAACTTTTCCTTTTTGAGGCTTTTCGGAGGCGGTATCCGGTAAATAAATTCCTCCGGCGGTTTTTGTTTCCGCTTCAAGTGGTTCAATCAGAAGATAGCCCGCGGTTGGTTTAAGTTTAAGTTTTACCATTTTAGCAATTAAGGTAACTGAGTGCTATTCTACTGAGGCTAAAAACTCTTGTCAAGAGGAAAAGCGGGATAAAACCACTCCACTCCAGTCATGCGGATGAAAAATGGCCCGCGTGGAAGTCACGACCTCCCGAGTTATTTTATTTCTCATATATAAATATTGTAACTTGAAAGCTAACCCCTCAATTGGGTTTATCCTTCGTTGGGATTTTCCATTTTCCAACGACAGAGTCGCCGAAGCTTTCCATTTTCCAATTTTTACAGAATTAGGCCAATAATTAAGTATCCATTTATTTGCCACAAGAAGCTTTTCGTAAACATTGTTTTTATCCAAAATTGGTTTAATTTGAGCAATCTCGTGTGCGGTGTAAATATTTCGGTTTTTAGTCCAAGATAAATCAGACTCATCCAGCCACATATTTAAGCAGAGTTTGTCTTTTTGATTTTTATCATTAGCTGCTCTAACATCAACCCCAAACATTTTTATAACAAGATAGCTTAGAAATCTTGTTGTCCAGAGCAGCCCCTTCTTCGTCACTATCATCAAGTCAATATCGCTTTCATCAGACGCATTTTCCATTGCCAACGATCCGGTAATGGCAACCATTAGTATTCCGGGGATAAAAGATAAAATCCTTGCAGCGTGTCTAGCAATCTCAATCTTCCTGGCAGAAATGTGTTTTCGAAGAGTTCTTTTATAAACAATCCCCTCTTTTCCCTCAACAAAAAAGTAACCACCCTTATGCAAAATTTGATCGCCTATGCCAAAGCCCTCGATATTATCTGCCAACCGCCAGCGAATTAGCTCTTGTAAATTCAAGGGAAAATCAAAAAGATCATGGTATAGGGTGGCGAGTTTTTCGGATTCACTTAAATCGGCACGTCTAGTTTCTCTTGAAATAACTCGTCTATATAAATTAAACATCACCTTGCAATAAGACCATATTGTGACAAAACCTGTTTAACACCCTGCGCCACAGTATTCAGTGCCTGAGTCGCGTCTCCCCCGGAATTCACGGAGTTGATCGCATCTTCAAAATATTTTGCCAAAAGTGAATTTATCCCTGTAGGACCATCAAAAGTCCGCGAAGCCAAATACCAACTTTCTGCCCCCGGGGCCTGAGAAATTAAAGGCCCCAAAATCGGGTGAGTTGACAAAATCGAAGCCATATCGGTTCTGGGATATGGCTCACCAAACGTTCTTGTCTTAGCCGCATTTTGATAAAACTTCTGCAAACTCGATTGTGTAGTCAGGAATTTAAGAAAGTCCCAAGCAGCAGCTTTATTTGTGCTCCTTGCCCAAACCCCTTCCGCCCAATATGTTGCATAGGTAATATCTTTTTGCTGTGGATTATCTTTCGGGAGTTGAGGAACAGGATAGGTCTTAAACTTTAGGCTTGGGTTGGCTTGACTAATTTCAAAAGAACGCCAACTTGGAGCAATATACATAGCCAATTTCCCCGCAGCAAAAGCCTGAGTTGATGGTGGCAAGGTTGCATCCCAAACTCCGTCAACGGTGGAGAATATTGAAAAGAATTTAAGTGCATCCTCAGCCTGTTTACCTGTCGGGTTAGTTAAATCAACACCGTTCTGAAGCATCATAAGGGCGATTATTTCAGGCCAATGATCAACATTTTCAGTTCTCCCGAGTGCAACCCCGGACTGGGTTATTATTCCCTGATCATCTTTAATTGTCAGGTCTCGGGCAACGTTTCTTAAATCATCCCATGTTGCTGGTGGAGTTTTACCAGCTTTATTAAAAATGTCGGTGTTTACATAGAGCATCAAACCATCATATTCCATTGGTAAACCAACGATACCCTTCCCGATCGTCAGGTCTGAGGAGGCAATCGGATAAAAGG
>JAKAJP010000011.1 GCA_021824915.1 bacterium | reverse complement strand
GAACGCAAACAAAAATAAATTCAGATTCTTTTATGACTTTCTCGGGAGAAAACGGACCTTTTGTTCGTGAATACCAGAGAATTTCATTTCTTTTATTTGTAGCAAAACCATCACCAACCGCCTGCCCCACTACTCCGTAACCAACAATTCCTATTTTAGCCATGTAAGTTGAAGAGTATCACAACTTTGCACGTCTAGCAATCTCTGCTTCGACGAGTTTTAAGTCACGTCCGTACTTAAGTCTGCTCATCTCTTTGATTATTTCGGAAACTCTTGGACTTTCCATCGCTTTAACTTTAGCCAAATCCTTAGTCAAATCCATAGAAAAAGGAGGAACCGGTTCATTATTCACAATTGTCTTAACATAAGCATGGAAACGCTCAACATTAAGAAGATCATCTTCCCCAAAGGTCGGCGTAAATTCATGTTGTAAATAGTTTGCGTCGGTTACCCCGACACGAAACGCAACAATCGTCCCAACATTACCAAAAACGGCATTCTTAACCTCTTCTTCAACCTGCCCTATAAACTGATTGGCAACACAAAGTCCCAAGCGGTATTTTCGGGCTTCAGAAAGAATCACGGCAAAATCCGGCGTGGCAAAATTTTGAAACTCATCAACGTAAAAGTAGAAATCGCGTCTCTTTTCCATCTCAACATCTACCCTGCTCATCGCCGCCATCAATACCCGCGGAACCAAAATTAGTCCCAAGAAATTACTGTTCTCCTCCCCCAAACTTCCCTTAGCCAAATTAATCAAGAGAATTTTGCCGGAATCCATTACGTTTCGTAAATCAAAAGAGCTTTGCGATTGGCCTATGATATTTCTTATAAGTTTATTTGTAACAAAACGGCCAAATTTGGAAGTAATGTAGTCCAAAACTTCGGACTTATGGAAATCGGAAGTCTGTGCAATCTGATCTGTCCAATACCGCCTAATAATTGGGTCGGTGACTTTCGGGAGAAGTTCCTGAACAAACCTTGCATCGGTTAAAATTCTCATAACCTCAACAAAAGTGCTTCCCGGCTCACTCATTGCCGTGAGCATTGCATTTCTGACTGCGTGTTCAAAGCGGGGCCCAACAATTCCGGTCTTATAAGGATCGAAAAGTTTATACATCATGTTAATAACGGCTGTCGCCGCAAAATGTTTTTGATCTTCGGTTTGGGCTTCCAATAAATTAAAGCCCATGGGACGTTCGGTATCGCTCGGGTTAAAGTAAATTACATCTTCTGCCCGTTCCGGAGGAATCAACTTCAAAATGTCTTCAATTGCATCTCCGTGAGGGTCCATAAAACAAACCCCCTTTCCCTCCCTAATATCCTGCAAAATCATATCCTTAAGAAGTTCGGATTTTCCGGTTCCCGTTTTTCCGATTACATAAACGTGACGCATTCTATCCTCGTCTCCAATGTAGACCTGTCTTTTAACACCCCTATAGGAACTTACTCCCAGAAAGAGACCTTCCGTCGCGATTTGGGATGGTGCAGGAGCGGTTTTAGCGTTGAGCCAAAAGATGTGAGGGGTAGCAACTTGCTTATTGGGAAAATGAAAAATCGTAGCCAACTCTTCGGTGTTAAGAATGGATAAATGATTTCCAAAAATATTAAACATTGGTTGATATCTATAAAGAAAATCTTCCATAAAACTTCCTTTTTGATAAACCTTCCTCCCTTTCAGAGAATTCAAGTCCGAAGCAAATTGCGCAAAAGAGCCTGCGATATTACTCAAATGACTCTTAGCAACATCCTCACTTTCTGCAACAACCACAACCCTAACAGAGGTCTCAAAACCGGGTTTACCAACCTTGTTCTCAACAGCTTCAAGAGTTTTTGCCCCAACCGAATATCTTGCTTTCTCCGGATCACTCTCCTGTTTTTTTGTTTCTGATATAAAATGGCTACCTTCTTTTTGCCAGGGAACTTCCGTAGGTGAAATCAAAAGCTGAATTACAGCCGCTTCCCCGGGACCCATCTTTGCCATCGCGCTGGTTATTGTACTCATCGGATCCGTCGCCAAATCTTTGAAAGTCTTTATCGGATAAAAATTACTTTTACCAAGCTGAAGAGATTTATAGGCAACCTTTCCCCCTTCGGTAAAAACGTTATATTCATCCACCTCCGTAACTTCCGCTTCCGAGTAACTCCCATTTATTTGGCGTTCAACCAAATCCTTAATCTTTTTCGGACACCAGACGTAAAAGCGAATATCTTCTTGCCTGGCAACGATTTCAAAAGAAATTACCGGCTGGATATTAAATTTTTGCTGCCAACCGCCCTTTTTAATTGTCGTTAAACCGGAAAAGAGCTGCTCCATAGCGTCAATTTTTGTTTCATTATTCCGGGGCACCGAAACCTGCAAGAGGACTGAATCAATCGAAGCTTCTTCTCGATCTCTGTTTTTGAAAAAAATAAACAAAACATAAGCAACTGCCACAAGGACAAAAATAACCAAGGCAATAAAAATCGCAACGAACAAAATCCCTGTCAAATCAACTCCCAGCACTTTCCTCCTTCCCTATTATTTGCCAACCAAAATGTAAGGCTTTTTTAATAATCCTTATCCAAAACATCCCGAGCCAGCTAATTGATGACGTAATCGGCCCTTTCGACCACGACGTCAAAACAGCTTGTGTAGCGGGCGGCGCGACGGTGATAATTTGAGTCGGAGGTGTTTGAATCAGGGGAACGCCCTTATCGTTTTTGATTTGAGCCTTAAAAGTCTTAACGACAGGTTGAACACCTGTTTTTTGCAATGTTTCATCGACAACAAATTCAGCCTCCTTATTTATTTCTGTAACTTGAGGCTCACCCTGTGGAATTTCCGGCGTACCTGCCATATAAAGTCATTGTATAACAACCCAGTTCCGCCTGAAAGGCTATTTGGCTGAAGCTCTCCAAAATTTTTCTTTTACCCGCTTTTCAAAATTTTCTCTCCTTGCTTTCATAAATAAAAAGTCGGAAAGTCTGTTCACATACATCAAAATTTCTGGCTTCACTTTTAGTTCAACCAACTTTCTTTCGGCGCGCCTGCAAATTGCCCTGGCAAGAAAAAGCTCCCTGGCTTTCTTAGTCCCACTATAAATCAAGAATTTTTTTTGAACTGGAATTGACCCCTCAATTTTGTCTATTTCAATCTCTAGCTTTTTAACTGAGTCGGAGGGCAACTTCAATTTTGCACCGGTTAAAATCGCATTAATTGTAAAGAGATTTTCCTGAATTTCGTTTAATCCCCCAACAATTCCCAAGAAAGAATTCAGTTCATCGACTGCACCAATTGCATTAATTAATTTTGAAGATTTTGAAACTCTCCGGCCGGAGAAAGTGGAGGTCAGCCCCCTATCCCCCGTCTTTGTATATACTGCCATGAGGCGATTATATTACAAATCAGCACTCGGAGTGACCACAGGCGTGGCATTTAGCACAACCCTCTTCGTACACTAGCGCGCTTGCTCCACAACTGGGACAAATATCGGCGGCTTTGAGATTAAATTCGGCCGGAGCCGGTGCGGGGTCATCGTGAGTTACATTAGCCGCCGTAACAGCTCCAGCTTCAAAATTTAAACTCTCCTCCACATGTTTGGCAGTGAAACCGAAATGAAGTGATAAAGCACGGGCGACAGCGTCAGGGAGAGATCTAATTTTATTCGGACCGAATCCAACCGATCTGCTACCCCCAATTCCCCTTAACTGTTCCATTATCTCTCTCGCCCGCTCCTTGGCCGGCAAGTGATTACCAAATCTGAAGTTGGTAGAAATAAGGCGTCCCAATGCTTCCGCCATGGCAGCAACTTCTGTTCCGGCTTTTCCGATTGTAATAAAAAGTTCAAATGGATCTCCGTCCGGGGTTTCATTAATTGTTATAAAAGCACTTCCCAATGGTGTTCCAATTTTATAAGTAGAGCCGCTTACTTTAAGAGGCCGCGCCAAAACAATTTGCTTAGGTTTCTCTTCATCCTTCTTTTCAGCGTTCTTAACCCCCAGATTAAGAACTTGGGCATCCTTGCTGCCATCCCTAAAGATAGTAATTCCCTTGCAACCCGTTTCCCAAGCCAAAAGATAGGCCTTTTTAACATCGTCCACCGTTGCTTCATGTCTCAAATTGATGGTTTTACTGACTGCATTTTCCGTATATTTCTGGAAAGCGGATTGAATTTTAATGTGCCACTCCGGATCTATTTCGTGTGCGGTGCCAAAAACATCTCGAACTTCTGCCGGAATTTCTTCCATATCGCGTATTACACCATGTACACCAACCTTATCCATTAACGCCTCAGACCAGAAACCTTTTTCGCGCGCAACTTTTTCAAATCTCGGTTCGACAAAAGTTAATTTACGATCCAGGTGCTTATCACGAACTATATGCTGATAAGCGACGGCAAACATTGGTTCAACTCCCGAAGATGCCCCGGCAATTATCGAGATTGTGCCGGTGGGCGCTATTGTCGTAACTGTTGAATTTCTCCTTGGAGTTTCATTTCTGTAAATACTGACCGGGAAGAGTGGAAACGCCCCACGTTTTTTAGCGAGCAATCTATCCTCATCGAGAGCTTCGTCACTAATAAATTTCATCACTTTTTCGGCTAAACCAATAGCCTCTTCGCTGTCAAACCTAATTCCAAGTTCGACAAGCATATCGCTAAAACCCCCGACTCCAAGCCCAATTCTTCTGGAGTTAAACACTATCCTTCTAATTTGTTCCAAGGGGTAAGGGTTTACTTCAATCACATTATCAAGAAATCTGACAGAAAGACGCGCAACTCTTGCGAGCTCTTCCCAATCAATTTTGTGGTCTTTAACAAAATAGCCAAGGAAAATGCTCCCCAAGTTACAAGCGTCATATGGATAAAGTGGTTGTTCGCCGCAAGGGTTTGTGGACTCGACCGGACCAAGAACCGGAACGGGATTAGCACTCCCTGCATTAATCCTATCTATAAAAATCATTCCGGGATCTCCCGTCCTCCAAGCACCTTCCGCAATTTCATCAAAAACGCGTCTGGCAGATAAGCTGCCCACTACATTTTTGGTCCTGGGGTCAATAAGATCATAATTCTCATCTTTGTAATAAGCGTCCATAAAAGCGTCCGTTATGGTTACAGAAATATTAAAATTCGTTATTCCCCCTTCTTCTTTACAATGGATAAACTCCAAGATATCCGGGTGATCCACACGGAGTATTCCCATGTTTGCACCCCTACGTTTTCCCCCCTGTTTAACTTCATTTGTCGCTGCGTCAAAAATCCTCATAAAAGAAACCGGCCCACTAGCTGTTCCGGACGAAGTTTTAACAATGGATCCGGCGGGACGCAGACGCGAAAACGCAAAACCGGTCCCACCGCCGGTCTTATGAATAATTGCCTGATATTTGAGAGCATCAAAAATTCCCTCCATAGAGTCTTCAACCGGTAGAACAAAACAAGCCGAATACTGAAGTCCGTTGCCGGTTCCCGCATTCATAAGCGTTGGCGAATTCGGCAAAAATTTGCGACTCACCATTAAGAAGTAAAATTCGCGGGCACTTTTTTCTACATCACTTCTCTTTGACCCCCATCGGCTTTCAGCCGAAGCAATCTCCCAAGCAACTCTCCAAACCATATCCTCCGGAGTTTCAATCGGTTCCAATTTATCATTTTTTACCAAATACCTCTCCCCCAGAACTTTAAGGGCCTGTTCCGTCCACTCCCCTTTGGGAAGTTCGGGTGGAATCCCTGGGCGCTCTCCAATTTTTCCTTTTATTTCGCGGGTAATCTGATCATATGAAGGCGCAATCAAATCATCCAATGTTATATGAGTCTCGCCGTTTTTATAAACGTATCTTCTCTTTTGGTCGTTTCTTTTTGTTCTTCGAGATGTGTTTCTAGGTTGCAACATTTTCACGTATGAAAACTGGATGAGAACGATTTTCAAATATAAAGGTTTTTCTGTCAACTATTAAGATTTATGTCAGAGTGGTACATGATAGCTTTGCGTCAAGCCTACAAAAGTGCTCAAAAAAAATGTTGCGGAAAATAATTTATGACCCCCTTATAAAAAGTCAAAAAGTATAGAAGAAATTTTTAATGCAAAACCGGCAATTAATCGCCGCTGAATGGACTTTTTGGAACGGGGATACCTTTAGAATTTAAGACGTCGCGAGAGAATTTATATCCATTTTTGGAATAATCCTGAGCTTTGATAATTCCAGGTTTAGCATCCTCGGGGGCAGTTTTCAAAATTTGATCAATGACCTGACGATGTTTTAGAGAAGCAAGTGAATACTTTGTTAAAAAGTTTGAAGTATCCATCCCCCGTTTGCGAGCATCCTCTTCATCCTGGAAAGCGGTTTCTAAATACTTCTCGGATTTTGTCAAAGTTGTTAAACCCAAATCAGAATTTTTATTTTCAAAAAGCACTTGGCTTGAGCCAATTCTTTTGTCGGAGAACAAAAGCGCAATTTCCGCACGTTTTAGCGGATTCGTTGTTAGATGGTACCAAAGAAAATCCCTCACCGCCTTAATCGACCATAAAGGACTACTTGGCAAGATCTTCCCCGGGTAAGGCAAAAAATAGTCAATCTGAAAGTTATCGGCCTTGACATTCGCGGAAGGTGTTGGAATAGCTGCCCCAAACGCATATTTGACTGTGGCAGATTTGAATAATGAAACTACGAGAATGGCGAAAGCAAGGCCAAAAGCGCTCAATCCGTACAAAAACTTCCTAAACATTGGGTAATTGTAATCTTAAATCCGAACACAATTTGTGTCAAGTTACCTGAAAAGGATAATTGGCCATTCCCAGAGAACATGAAGGAGAATTGATGAGGCAAGATTTCCGGTCCTCGCAAAAAGGAAGGCACTCCCAAGTCCGAAGATTGCCGTAATGAACAAGTAGACAATACCCGCCGGGAGACTCATGTTCCAGACAAAAAATGCGATCGGAATATGGATGGCTGTCCAGGCAATACCTGTCAATATATTGGCAAGCCAACTATTTTTCAAGGCAATCGCCACCCTACTAAAAAGATACCCACGGAACGCGGCCTCCTCGGATATTGCAGTTGCAAACGAGAGGCCTAGCGTGGCCGTAAAAGGACCCGGGCCGACATTAGCTCCGAAATTAAACCCTCCATATTTAAGAAAATTAATAATTAAGGCTTCCATTACAAAAAGAGCACCCAAACCAAGAGATAAATAAATTGCCGGAAAAAGATTTTTAAGGGTTATTCCAATGGACGCCAAACCAAGTTTTTCTTTATTGATGAGGATTAAGATCGGAACCAGCCAAACGATTGGCTTAATTATCAACTCTTCTACGTTGTCGGGAAACTTAAAAAGAAATCTATAAAAACACCAAACTATTAGTAAATAAGTAACGTAAATTGTCGCGTGTTTTAGAAGAATTTCTTTCTTGGGCATAATTATTCTTTCATTTTACCACACGGAAATCCTACTAGGGCTTTGACTGGCCAAGCTACCGCTTACACTCTCTGAAAGCCCTATCAATTGCATTAACTATCATAGAAAGTCTCGTCTCCGCTTCAACCAGCGTCAGAGTATTCTTTTCGTTTGGAAACCAATGAAAAGTTAAATTTCTACAAATTCTCCAAGTATCCCAAAGCGCATCTGCGAGCCCCCTTCCTCCACAAAACTCGACAACCTTATCATATATCCCCTCATGACGTATCTCGTTGGGTAGAGATGGGTTTAGGGCCTTGCCAATCCTGAAATGCTTACCATAATAATCTTCATTTGTTATAAATCCTAAATCCAGAAAAAGTTTTTTCAAAAAGCCTTCGTAGGCTTTCGCTGCAGGAAAAACCACAAAAGAATAGTCATCAAATTTTTCATCCCAACTTTGGGACTTGTCAAAAATCGTAAATGAAGCGGTTAAAAGACTTTGTAGATCACCCCCCAAATAAGGCCACCAAACTTTCTCTTTTAGCACATCCATATACTCTAATATAATATAATAGAAGCCTAATGAAAAATTTCCTAGCAAAAATATGGGTAAAAATTAAAGCAGCTTCAAAAAACCGGAGACTGGTCAAAAAAATTATATTTTTTACCATATTAATAGGGACGGCGCTTTACCTTTTTTGGGGAATTCCTCTTCCTACACAACTCTCAAGTGCACAACCGGTTTCTACAAAAATATTCGACAGAAACGGAAAGTTAATTTATGAAATATACACAGATAAAAGAAGGACTCCGGTAAAACTTTCGGATATTCCCGTTAATCTACGGGATGCAACTATTTCAATAGAAGACAAAGATTTTTATAAACACCAGGGTCTAAGCTACACTGGTATAGCTAGGGCAGTTTTCAACACAATCGTTAGACACCAAGTACAAGGCGGCTCAACTATCAGTCAGCAACTCGTCAAAAACGCCCTACTAAGTAACGAGAGAACAATAAGAAGAAAGGCTCAAGAGCTCGTATTGACCGTTATTGTCGAAGGAGTCTATACAAAGGATCAAATTCTCGAGATGTATCTAAACACAATTCCGTACGGAGGTACTGCCTATGGTGTTGAGGCGGCAAGCGAAACCTACTTCGGAAAACCGGTTCGTGATTTAGATCTTGCGGAAAGCTCCCTTCTTGCAGGACTTCCTCAACGTCCATCAACATACTCCCCTTTTGGGGCTCACCCCGAACTTGCCAAGACCAGGCAAGAAGAAGTTCTGAAACAAATGGTCACAAACAAATACATAAACCAAGAGCAAGCCAGCGCGGCCGATAAGGAAACTTTAAATTACGCAAACATTAACCCCCCCGAAGCTCCACACTTCGCTCTCTGGATAAAAGAGCTTCTAGCCGACAAGTATGGAGATAAAACAGTTGAACAGGGTGGACTGCGAGTTTACACAACCCTCGATCTTGAGATTCAGGATGTTGCCCAACAGGCAGTTGCAACCGAAGTTGGTAAGCTCAAAGGCCAACACGTCGGTAATGGTGCGGTAATTGTAACAAGACCGGGAACGGGAGAGATACTCGCGATGGTGGGATCGAAGGATTATTTTGCCAACGATATCGACGGAAAAGTAAATGTAACCCTTGCCGATAGGCAACCAGGAAGTTCAATAAAGCCCCTTAACTACGCACTGGCTTTGAAAGATAAGAAAATTACGGCTGCGACAGCGTTTGCAGATGTTCCCACCTGTTTTAAGGTCGAGGGTCAGCCCGATTATTGCCCAACCAACTACGACGAAAAGTTTCACGGGCTTACCCAAACACGATTTGCTCTGGGAAATTCGTATAACATCCCAGCGGTGAGAGTTCTTGCCCTAAATGGCGTCGATAATTTCATAGACTTTGCAACCAAGATGGGAATAACAACATTCACTGATCCAAAAAATTATGGTCTTTCTCTGACACTGGGTGGTGGCGAGGTTAGGCCTTATGATATGGCTGTAGCCTACGGGGTGTTTGCTAACCAGGGAATCAAAGAACCATTAATGGCTGTTACCAAAGTTACCGACTGGAAAGGTAATATCCTAGAAGAAAATGATCCTAAAAAAATGGAGCTTTCCGGCCCCAGGATTCTTGAACCAACAATCACTTTTCTTATTTCACACATCTTACTTGACAATAACGCCAGGAGCCAAGCCTTCGGCGAAAGCTCATATTTAAATGTATCAGGACATCCTGAGGTCTCAGTTAAAACAGGAACTACAAATGACAGAAGAGATAATTGGACAATTGGTTATACGTCAGACGCGGTTGTAGTTACTTGGGTTGGAAATAATGACAATAGTCCAATGGGTGGGGCGGTCTCGGGAATATCCGGTGCCTCACCAATTTGGAACAAAGTTATGAAAGCCGTGCTCGATAAAGCCGAAAAGGGAAGCTACGACAAGGACGAGGAGGGTCACGCTTGGCCGAAGCAGCCAGACGGCGTAATTGGAGCCAATATTTGCAATGTCACAGGTCTTCTTCCACCAGGATCTAAAGATAATCCCGGATGTCCAACTAGATTTGAATATTTCCTAGACGGCACGGTTCCCACAAAAATAGATGGAGCTGACCGTGCCGACCTTCAATTATTCAAGGATACTGGCCAACAAGCTCCCGCCGACGCCAACCCGGATCAAGTCAAAACGGAAAACCACCCCGTCTATAAAGATCCGGACGGAACTCTTTATTGCCTTGATTGTCCGATAGCAAGCTCGGAAGCTGTAATTAGGTACCCCCTGAGTCCTTCTTCTGGAAATTAAAGTCAAAGCAGGCTACACTACGCGTGTGCCTAAAGGAAAAGGGCAGTCAATCAATGAAAATCCCGCCCATAAAATTAACCTTAAACCCCACTCTTTAGTTTGGTGGTTCGCAGGGTTTCTGAGTCTAATTGGAAAGCCATTTTATTTTCTCCTCTCACGACTCATCATCGCTCTCGCATTCGGTTTTTTTATCGTCGGCCATATTGTCAGAATTACATTTGAAATTCTTCTAAAACAGATCAAGAAATTGAAATTCCCCAGAATATCTCTTCCAAAGGTGGGGCGCAAGATGAAGCTCGAACATTTGCGGATATCACTCTTTGAAATAAAGATTCTTCAAAAAATAAGAAAGGGTTTTACTGTAAAAATTTCGCGCCTCCAGAAACTTCAAGTCAAAAAGAAAATAATTCTCGGCACCATCTTATCTATAATAATATCGGGCGCCATCTATTCCTATATTTCTATTTTCCGGGGCTTACCAGCCCCATCTGAGTTAACTAAAAAAGCTCCGCAAGTGTCTACAAAAATTTACGACCGAAATGGAAATTTACTTTATAAAATTTACAAAGATGAAAATAGAACCATAGTTCCCCTTTCGAAAATTCCCCCACACGTTCGTCTGGCGACCTTGGCTGCCGAAGATGCAGAATTTTACTCACATCCAGGATTTTCCATCCGTGGAATAATGCGTGCCCTACTCCAGGACATCCAGACGGGTTCTCTTCAGGGCGGGTCTACTATTACTCAACAACTTGTTAAAAACGTCCTACTTTCACCCGAAAAAACACTAACCCGCAAAATAAAGGAAATCATCTTATCAATAGAGGTTGAATTCGCCTATACGAAAGATCAAATCCTCGAGATGTACTTAAATGAAGTAAGTTATGGCGGGACCGCTTATGGAATTGAAGAGGCAGCACAATCTTACTTCGGAAAGGATGTAAAAGATTTAAACTTGGGAGAAGCGGCTTATCTTGCAGGATTGACCAAAAGCCCCACCCTTTATTCTCCGTACGGGCAAAATCCGAAACTAGGATTTGAAAGACAAAAAGAAGTTCTTGACCTAATGGTAATAAATAAATTTATTACCAAATCACAAAGTGAGGAAGCTTTAAACCAAAAATTAACATTTGTTCCAAATAAAACCGAAATAAAAGCACCTCATTTTGTTATGTATGTAAGAAGCCTTCTGGTTAATAAATATGGCGAAGATATGGTCGAAAAAGGAGGTCTTGTAGTAACCACAAGTCTTGATTTGCAAATTCAAGAAGCGTCGGAGCAAATAGTGAAAGGTGAAGTCAAAAAACTTGCAGGTTTAAATGTTGGAAATGGAGCAGCAATGGTAGTTAGTCCCAAAACGGGGGAAATTCTGGCCATGGTGGGATCGAAAGATTATTTTGACATAAACTACGACGGGCAGGTCAACGTTGCGACAAGTTTAAGACAACCCGGAAGCTCAATTAAAGTAGTCAACTACGCCTATGCCTTGTCTCACGGATTTTCTCCGGCGAGCATAATTGACGACTCGCCTATCACATATGTAACTCCGGGATCTTCCCCATACTCCCCCGTAAACTATGATGGAAAATTCAAAGGTAAAATCACTTTAAGGGACGCACTTGCTGAGTCGAGAAATATCCCTGCAGTTCGGGTCCTTGCAAGTTATGGCGTCAGTAGTATGGTGCAGGAAGGACGCGATTTAGGAATCACAACATGGGACAACCCCGACAATTTTGGCCTCTCATTAACTTTGGGCGGCGGCGCAGTAAAAATGATAGATATGACAAAAGTCTATTCAACACTCGCAAATGGTGGCAAACGACCCGACCTTCTACCAATCCTGTCCGTCAAAGATTATCAAGGCAGGGTTCTTGAAAAAAATACTCCCAAGACAAATCCAGCCCTCGATGAGCGGGTTGCATTTCTACTCACCGACATACTTAAAGACAATGTCGCCCGCGCACCCGAATTTGGTCTGAACTCTTACCTTGTAATTAAAGACCATCCAGAAGTGGCCGTAAAAACCGGAACAAGTAATGATTTAAGAGATAATTGGACCATCGGCTATAACCAGGACTTTCTTACAGCAGTATGGGTTGGAAATAATGACAATAGCCCAATGAGCAGGGTAGCATCGGGGGTAACGGGAGCGTCTCCAATATGGAATCAGATAATGTCATATATTCTTAATGACAAACCATCAATTGACTGGAAGGCTCCGGATGGCGTTTCCAAAGTAAATATTTGTGCACTAACAGCCACACTTCCCTGCGATGCGTGTCCGACGAGGCAAGAATGGTTTTTAGACGAAAATAGACCGACAAAATCCTGCACTGAAGCTCAAATTGAAAAAATTAAAAATCCTCCGTCTCCAAATCCGGCAGATAAAATACTGGATAGTGGTGCAAGCACGCGCTCTAGCGAGCGCTAAGTTCTAAATACAGAAAATAAGAAGGTAGAAGAATTAGCGCCCCTAAAAGTGGGCTGATGACCAATCCAACAAAAGGCACTCCGGACACCATTGACTGAAATATCGCCATCAAAAGCCCAATAACAAAAAGTCTGCCCGTAACCGGCCAAAATCTACCTTTAATCAACTCCCTACTTCTTTGTAGTGACTCTTTAATTCCCAGACCATCATATAGATAAATAAACTTTGAGAACGAAAACCAAATCGAAAAAATAATACCGGGGATTATTAAAAGGATAGTTCCGCCTAGAATTATAAGAAAGAGAACTATTCCCAAGAGCACAAATCCCCACATCTTCTTCCAAGCAAAGACGTATACTTCTCTAACTTGAAGCGTTTTTCCTGAGGCTGCATCGTTAACAGCTTTGATTCCGGCTGCCCCAATCCAAAACCCAGCTATCATTTCCAAAATTCCCACACCCAAACTGGGTAAAACAAAGAAAGGATTTTGAACAAAAGCCAGGAAAGACTCCGGCGTACCAAGTTGTCTCATTTGAGAACTGAGAAAGAAACTTTGAAAAAAAGAAACTACCGCCAATACAGCAAGCGGAGAATAAATTTTCAGAAAAAAGATAAGATTTTTCTTGTCAAAGAAAAACTGAAAAGACTTCTTAATCAGATCAATTGGACCAGAAAGTTTCATTGTTTCTTTTCTATAATTATAGTTTGTTCTCTGAAAGGATTCAAAGAGTTGAAGTCAAAAGATGAAAAGCTTATCCCTAAACCAGAAAACCTACCGGAAAAAGAAACATCGGATGAAAACGCCAGAAAAATTGCAATCAATATAGTTGCTAAGACTGCAACCAAAACTATCACTCTCTCCTTTCTCCCCCAGGGTTTTGGTGGCTCTTTTCTTTTTTTTCTATTGCCTTTTTTTAGGTCCTTGAACTTTTTGGTTAGTTTCCTGTCTTCTTTTTCTTCCTCCTCAACTAAAGCCTCCTCATCATTAAATTCATCATCCCTACCCCTTTTCTTTCCAAAAATCGCCATCCTATCTCCTTCTTTTCTCCCAAACTTCAGGGTTGACAAGATTTTCCGGCTTTTTACCAGATAATACTTCAAGAACGGCAGAAACCGCCTGCTCTCCCATTTTATCCCTTGCTTCCTTTGTTGCTGAAGCGATGTGTGGTGTCAAAATCACATTGGGCATCGCGATGAGTTTAGGACTAATGTTTGGCTCATTATCAAAAACGTCGAGCGCCGCCCCCGATAAATGTCCACTTTTCAGAGCATCCACCAAATCAAGTTCGTTAACGACAGGCCCCCTCGCCGTATTAATTAGAAAGCTTCCCTTTTTCATCTTGGAAAATGCGTCCTCATTAATCATGTGTCTTGTTTCTTCAGTCAAAGGAACATGCAGAGTTACAACATCGCTCTCGGCAAGTAAAGTATCAAACTCGCAGTATTTAACCCCCATCTTTTCCTCACATTCCAAATCCCGAGTGTGTTTGTTGTAGATAACCTGCATGTTATAACCCTGAGCCCGCCTTGCAACCATGGTCCCAATCCGTCCTAAACCCACAATTCCAAGGGTTTTTCCGATCAGGTTAACTCCCAGAAAAAGACCTGGCTCCCAACCCTTGTATCCCCCACGGCCCTCAAAATATCCCTCCTGACGTACAAACTCGTCGGACTCAACTACACGACGAGCAAGAGCTGAAATAAGCGCCCAAGTATGTTCAGCAACAGCTTCATTAACCTCCGTACTTGGCGTATTGGTTATGGGAATTCCACGATCGGTGAGGGCTTTTACATCAATATTGTCAAAGCCAACAGCATAGTTACTTACAATTTTTAGCTGAGGTCCGATGGCATCCGCCACATCACCATCAATTTTATCGGACAGAAGAGTAATAATTGCATCCACGCCTTTTGATCTTTCCAAAAGCTCACTGGCGGTCAATGGCCTATCATCCTCAGAAATAACTACACTATTCCCGTTGGTTTTAAGTTTCTCAAGGAAACTGCCCGGAATTTTCCTGGTTACAAAAATCTTTGCCATAATTCTAAAGTGGTTGCACAGCTACCCCCGAACTCCTACACCTCTCAAGCCATTCCGGCATTTCTTCTATCTTCAAAAGGCCTCTTTGAGCTCCTGTATAACCGATTACCGAAGCTGAATTTACTGTCCCCCAAAGCATGGCCTCATCAAGGCTTTTATTATGGATAAGAGCCGCAAGACAACCACTCCCAAAGGCATCCCCCGCCCCGGTTCTTTCATAAGCCTCAACTGGAAGCACCCCCACTTTGAAAAACTTACCGTTAATTGAGTCATAAGCAAAAGCTCCCTGGCTCCCATCTGTAATAACACAGATTTTGGGACCGAGTTTATTCACGGCAATTAATAAGTCTCTTTCACGACCGGCACTTTCGGTAAAACCCGTTAGCTTTTCAGCCTCTTCCCTGTTCACATAAATCAAATACGACATAGTCATTATTTCCTTTGTCTCCGCCCCATCTCTTATTTGCCAAGTACCTGGGTTATATGCCAGCTTGATCCCCGGATTTTTTTTCAACCAATCAGTCATGTGGTTGTAAAAAGGACGAAAACTTTCTCCCATACTGGTTAAATATACCCAAGGGGTAACCGGGAGCTGAACGGGAAATTCATAACTTCTCGGTGCATGATAAACAAAAATTGTCCTCTCCCCTGAATAACTGATGATTGTTGAATAATTCGAAGAAGTGGCAGGTTGTTGAATTATATAAGTTGTATCAACTGCTTCGGTTTTTAATCTTTCTAAAATCATGTTGCCTACATTATCATCACCCAATGTAAGCACAATTCCCGAATTAACTCCAAGGCGTCTTGCCCCTACAGAGTTATTTGCGGCATTCCCGCCAATCGAAAAGTCGAGATTTTTAACCGGTATTTTATCCCCATAAGAAAATGCAATTAAACATTCCTTTGTATCGATCCTGCATAATGTCTCGCTCTCAAGTGGAGTCATAAAAACATCAATCGAAGCATCTCCGATAGATAATAAATCAGAATTGTTATTCATGTCTTATTTTACAATAGTCCCTGTCTGGCCTTTGAAACCTTTTCAATCCTGGCTAGCAAAACATTTTGCGCTTCATCGACATTCTTTATCTCACCCTTCCACACCCTAAGTGCGTCAACCTGGAGAGCTCTCGCAAATGAAAAGGAGATTTTCCAAGGCACGTCCTTCGCCAAATCTTCAATTTTATCGAGATATTCAACCGAGTCGTCGTAGGTCAACCCTCCAGAAAGGAAAACTATTCCGGGAACCTCTTTGGGAACGGTTTTTCTTAAAACTCTCAATGTGGCATTTGCAACTTCTATGGGTTCAGCTACAACCCCACTATCCTTGCCCGGCAAAACCATACTCGTTTTCAAGATAACTTTTGTAAGATCAACACCAGTTTTTTTTAATTCTTTAAATAACAAATCCAGAACATCGGTTGTGATTTCTGCACACCTTGTTGTCGTATGAATACCTGCTATCTCTATATCGGGTTCCATAAACGGAACTAGATTATTTTTATGAGAAAGCTCAGCAAACTTCACGAGCCTTGCGACATTTTCTTCCAAAAATTCTTTAGTGGGATAAATGTCTGAAATTTTAAACCCGGCCCTCCACTTACTAAATCCTATCCCCATTAATGAGTACTCTTTTAATCTCTCATCAAGGCCGGGGATTCCGATTGTCATATCTTGATCTGTGTCTTTATACTTTTCACTTCCTTGGTCGGCTCTAACACCAACCACAATCCCAAGGCTTCGGATGGAGCCTGGAAAAAACTCATCCGAATCCAATTTCTGATGCACCGTCTCATCGTGCAAAATAATTCCGCTTATATATTTATTTAGATCGTGTGTGGTTACAAGCATTTGTCTGTAAACCCTATTTAATTCCGGAGTTGAGGTTAGACCAACCTTAGCAAATTGTTTTGTGATTGTCCCGGGACTCCAATCAAGCGCAAGCACCCCCTTTCCTCTTGTAAGAATTTTTTGAATAGTATCTTGCATGGACAGTTTCCCTATTAGTGTACAATAAGTTGAATGGACACCCAAGTACAAAGTGACAATACCGGAGCGCCCGTAGTTCCTCCGGTTGCTTCCGAATTAAACCAAAAAGATGGCCGCTGGATAACAATATTGGCTATGGCAATTTTCGTATTACTCTCCTTGGGTGCAGTCGTATTTCTTTATTATCAAAACCAACAACTAAAAACTTTGCTAACGTCTTATCAATTCACC